>JBEPWX010000309.1:0-4745 GCA_041642235.1 Mariniphaga sp. | reverse complement strand
ATAATAGCATGCAATGAACTTTGTTTGCCGCGACCGCCCACCACTGGCGCCGCCCTTAAATTTCAGTAGTATTTATTTATTATTTTTAATTTTCCCTTATTAACTTCAATCACTATTTTTAAAAGTACATCAACATTTTGCTTTCGTTGAGCTCCAGCTTCCCATTCAGTAAGATTATTTTTTAAAACATCGAATATCTGGCAACAAATATTTGCCATTTCAGCTGGACAATGAACTATTTGAAAATCTCCTGCCTTGCCTTCACAATTAACCAAAAATTGAATTACTACGTTACCTTCTTGGTTCCTCTCCTTTTCTATGAAAAAAACATTTTTCTTAAGTATGTATTCAATTACACTTAATGAAACTTTCGACTTAGGCATTTTCTGTACAATAAAATGGTATTCAACTAATTTCTGTTTATTCGTTTCAAAGTCTCCAGGATTATTTGGGCTTCCATAAGAGCAAGCTACTGTAGGGTCTAAAAGAGGCCTGAATTCCTGTGCAAAAACTATTGCAGGGAATAATAATGAAAGAACGATTAAATTGATTTTTTGCATGATGTTTTATTTTTTGGATTCTAACTAACGTTTTTGCAATCTTTTTCAAGCCCAGTTTACTCAGGTTCCGTTTTGGGTAAATGGCCATTAAGCCCATTAACCGAAGCAATCTTCGAACCCTCTTGTGGTTTACGACATAGCCTAATACCAGCAGCATATCCTGCATACGGATAACCCCTTCTGTTGGATGTTTCAAATAATGCTCATCCATGATACGCATTATTTCAAGGTTCTCAGGTTTCTCTCCCTTGGGAGCATATTACAGACCACTCGTGTGTATCGATAAAAGTTCACATTGTTTTCTTATACTCACGGAATAATTTTTATCATTAAGCACTCTGAGCTGGCTCATAGTCCGGCTTTCTTGCAACTTTTTTTAAAAAATCTCTTTCCATTTCTAACTGCCCGATTTTGGCATAAAGCTTTTCTATGTCAACTTCGGGATTGGAATCTGATTTCTTTTCAAAAACTGCAGCAGAGTGCTCTAAAAACTCTTGTTTCCATTTACTTATGATGTTCGGATGAACTTCATAACGTTTGGAAAGTTCAGCCAAAGTTTCACGCTCCTTGAGCGCTTCAATGGCTACATTTGCTTTAAAAGCGGCTGAAAATTTCTTTTTGACTTTCTCATAAATCACTGGTTAAAAATAATTGTTTTTTTCAACTTTACCAATGGTCCTAAAATTGGGTAGTATTATGGACCTGGCAGACAATATATACAACCTATATCGCAATTTCACCAAGCAGGGAGTTTGTAACAGTCCTGGAAACTTTTCCTGATGCGGCAAAAAGACACCAACTTTGTCTCTGGCCCATCTAATGTGAGAATTATACCTCCAGGAATTGTATCAAATAAAATGGGTCATTGAAATAAAGGAAGTATTTTTAAACCGACCTGAGTGGTTATTAAAAAAGAAATGAAATAAACTTCATAAATTATTTATTTTCAACATCTATGATCAATAACATTACATTCTGATGGATAAGAAACCAAAACACATTTATATGCCAATTCTCCACATATGGGGCATTGGTAAGTTATTATTTCATAATAATTATCAACAGGTTCTTCAGCTTGTGCTACAGCCCTTAACTTTAGAACATTTAAGTTTTTATTGTCAAAAAAAACTTCCTTAAATGAAATAAAATTCCAATTATAAACCATTAGTGAAATCACCAATAAACTAAAAACAATTTTTATTTTTTTCATGATTTTTAAATTTTTAAGTACGTTTTTGTTTTATTTATAAAATTCGTTAAAATATTTTATTCATCAAAATATAATTTTCTAATATCGATTCGGAAAATAATTTAACTATCATTTGCTCAGAAAATGGAATTTGGTGCGTTTTTTGATTTACTATTTTTTTTTCAAAATCAAAAGATTCAACTTCTGATAAATTTATTAAATAAGAACGATGACATCGGATGAATTTTTTTGGTAAAAGTTTTGTTAATTGATTTAATGGTTTGCAGATTAAAATAGATTTACCAGATAATAGAAATATTCTGGAATAGCTTCTTTCAGCTTTACAATAACAGATTTCGCTCGGATCAACATAAGTTACACCTTTACAGCTATGAACCTTTATCTTTTTATTTTCCATTGCATTATCATTTTATTATGATATAAAAGGTATTTACTACCTCCCTATCCTACCTGCGGACAAGGCTACGGATGATACTCCACCTGCCTTTTATTCTAACATAGCCTGTGAACCGGGACCGTTTTAATGTACTTTAATTTCCTTGCTTAAGGCTCTCGGTGATGCAGCATCGTTTTTGATTTTAATTTCTCCCTTTGAACCCGATTTAACAAACTTACGTGTATTCAGTTCCTTCAGAACAATTGCCCGGTTGGTCTCAAAATCGAACAGGCTTTGTATTTTCAGGTTCAGCAGTTCAAGTTTGTAATTGATGAGGGCCTGGGCATAAGCCATTTTTCTTTCCGATAATTGTGTCTGATAAAGGTTAAGATCCATACCCGTAAGTTCACCGTTTTCATATCTTTCCAGATTGATTTCATAGGTAAGTTGCGCATTGGTCTGGCTTTGCTCCGCAATTTGAATCTGGGTTAACTGGTTTTGCAGGTTACGGTAAGTTTGCCTGATTCGGGTTATAATCTGATTCTGTTCGTCTGTGAAGTTAAGCTTTTGCACCTCAATTGCTGCTTCCTGTGCGGAAATGCGGGCTTTTTTTTCACCCCAGTCGAAGAGCGGAATATTAAACCGGACAGCTACCGAAGGGCTGTTGGTGGGGGTATCAAATATCTGTTCAAGGTTGGGGTGATCTCCCGATATTCCCAAACGAAGATTTACATCGCCCCTGAATTCATTTACCGACCGGGTACGGATCAAATCAAACTGACTGGATTCAACATCTATTTCCCGCTGGCGCAGTTCCATTCTTGACTCCAGTCCGGATTCAATTGCTTTCTCCAAATCCACCTGAACCGGGTTAACTGCCACATTGGCCAGGATAGAAAAATCCTTGTACAGATCCATGCCCAGGTACAATTTAAGCTGGTCTTTTGCATTTTCAAAACTGACTTCTGCATTCTGCAACGACGATTTTGCCGTTGCCAGGTTCAGTTCTGCCTGGTACAGTTCTTCCAGGGCGGCCAGCCCGGCATCCGCCTTATTCCGTATAATGGTAAAACTGTTTTCTGTGTTCTTTAATTCTTCCCTGGCAATATTCAGGTTCATTTGTGCCATGTACACATTGTAAAAGAATTGGGTAACGTTCCGTTCCAGGTTTAGCCGCTGCAGGGCATAACTGATGTTTGCATTTTCAAAATTCAGTTCAAGTTCCTTCAGTTCCAGCTTCTGCCTGTTGTAGGTGAACAACGGTTGATTGAGATTAAGGTAAAGGTTGTTGTAAAAAACCTCACTTTCAATGTCACTTGCACCCGAGTAATTGCTTTGCCAGCCAAATTCATTGGTTAGCGAAAGGGTTCCACCGGTAGGCAATATCGGCTGTACCACGCGAAACAGGGCATTGGTGTTGAAATTCTCACTGGTGTACCATTCTGAAGCCCAGTCATCGAAGCTCCGGCTTTTATTGTATGCCACAGGTGTTACATCCAGCGAGAAGCGTGATTTAAGGGCTGCCCGCTGGGCCTCCAGTGATTTTGAAAAGCGCTGCAGGTTTAATCGTGAACGCTGCAGGTCGGGACTGCCTGTTTCGGCAAACTGCAGTGCCTTATCAAGAGTGAGGATTTCCTGTGCGCAAACTGATGTTGCAGTCAGCAGGATTACTGAAAGCAGCAGGATAAATTTTAGCATTTGGTTTAAAGTTTTAAAAAAGTTCATTTTTCTGTTTATTCCTTCTCGGTTTGGCAAGCATCCCGAAAGCAAGCAGGTTTAAGTTGGTTGTACCTGGAACCCTGGCGGCATTCTTTGCTGATGTACTTTGCATCAATGATTTTTTACAACGGCTGATTTATAAAAACCTGCTCTCCGTTTTCATAAAAGAAGGGTTGTTCCTGCTCACCATGATCCAGGTTGCGGAGCCAGTACAGGGTATTGGCAGGAACGTCATTAAACTCCAGGAAGTTGTACTGTGCCTTTTGGATCCCTGCCGAAACCCACTCGTTGGCCCAGTAAAAGAGCTGGTAGTTGTCGCCCCGGACTATTCCGTTGTGGGCGGTGCGGGCAGCCATGCGAATGCGGCTGACCAGTTGGGGCTTTCCCAGATCCAAACCTATCCATTTGCGGTTGCAGTAGGTCAGCATATCCTTGTCGTACAAGGTTGAATCGGTAACACCGGGTAGGGTTGCATAAGGTATTTTGCAATATGTTTTTCCAGACGGCTGGTTCTTGTCAAAAACAGGAAGCGGTGAGGCTTCAGCCAGGCCGGGTGAACTTGCGTTGGTAAGAAATTCCAGTTCGGCAATGTTCAGGTGCCAGTTATCACCAGGGGCCTCCAGCCGGTAATACCGGTAGCTGCCCGGATTTGCTAGCTCCACGTCGTGCAAATGGGGCTGAGGGACAGATTTGAAAACATGGACCGTTACCGTATCGAAAAAATCAGGCCGGTTTGCCCCCTGTATCCTGGTGCCAATCATATCATCCCGCATCCCCTGCAGCCATTCGCTTACCGGGAATTTGCGCTTCAGGATAAGGGTTGTTTTTTCTTCTCCCGGTTCGATGTACCTTAACCCGTCGCCGGTAACCGTAACCAGCC
>JBEPWX010000308.1:0-4747 GCA_041642235.1 Mariniphaga sp. | reverse complement strand
TACACTGGCCATTGTATTGCCCGTACTGAAAAGGCCATCGGGTACAATGTTGGCATTTCCAATCAGCATGGTAACAGCCATTGTTTCGCCAAGGGCCCGTCCAAACGACAGAATATAGCCTGCAATTATTCCGGAGCGTGCCGAGGGAACTATCACGTTAAATACCACTTCACTGCGCGTGGCACCCAAAGAATAAGCTGCTTCCTTGAGTTCATTGGGCACCATTGTAATGATTTCGTTACTTAGTGAGGTGGCATAGGGAATAATCATGATGGCAAGGATAACTCCGGCTGTAAAAATTCCAAACCCCTGGTTTGGCACCCCCAGTTCAATGAGGAACGGACGCAGTACATAAAAGCCCCAAAGCCCGTAAACAATGGAAGGGATGCCGGCAAGCAAATCAACCATGCTGCCCAGTATTTTGGCAACACGTGTTCCCCGGTAGTATTCACCCAAAAACAGGGATGCTGAAAATGAAAGCGGAAGACTGATAAGCAGCGCCAGCACTGAGGTTATAAGTGTACCTGCTATAAAAGGCAGCGCCCCGTAATCCTCTTCTCCGCTGCGGGGATTCCATTCAGAAGAGACAATAAACCTCAGGCCGAATTCTTTAAATACCGGAATGGCTCCTTCCGTAAGGGAGTAAATCATTCCGGCGGCAAGTAACAAAATAATGAACGATGCCGAAAGCAAAACAGCCTTGGTTATTTTATCACTGTTCATTTACAGGTTGTTCCTTTTATAAAATGGGTTCACCGTCGTAAGTAACCGATTGTAAGATGGCTTTTGCCTTTTCAACCGTCGCATCGGCAAGCGGCGAGTAATGCACTTTTTCTGCCATTCCCTGTGCTTCTTCACTTACAAGCCAGTTGAGAAACTCTACAGTAGCTTTTGCCTGTTCCCTTGTGCGGTTGTTGTAGTTCTGCTCTTTGTAAAGAATAATCCAGGTAAACCCGCTGATCGGATAAGCATCCGGATTATCTGAATTGGTAAGCATCACCCTTGTGTCGTCGGGGATGCTGCCTCCGGCAGCTGCACTTACCGACTCTGTGGAGGGAAGTATGTAGTTCCCTGAACTGTTTTGAACGCTGGCAATCGGAATTCGCTGTGCAAAGGCGTACTCCGAACCAATGTAGCCTATTGAGCCTTCGGTTTGTTTAATGGTCCCGGCAACACCGGGATTGCCTTTTGCACCCATGCCAACAGGCCATTGCAATGCCTTCCCTGCTCCCACTTCCTTTTCCCACCTCGGGCTGATTTTGGCCATGTAGTCGCTGAATATGTGCGTAGTACCGCTGCCGTCGGAACGGTAAATGACATTAATTGCCAGATCGGGTAAAGAAATTCCGGCATTGTTGTTTTGTATCTCCGGATGGTTCCAGCGGGTGATTTCACCCATGAATATTTTTTCAAGAAGATCATCCGAAAGCTTCAACCCCTCCACACCGGGCAGGTTGTATGCAATTACGACGGCTCCGATTACTGTTGGAATGTGCACAACCTCTGCAGGCATTTCTGCAAGCTCTTCATCTTCGAGATAGGCATCCGTAGCGCCAAAATCGACAATCCTGTCGGTCAGACTGCGGATTCCTCCGCCCGAACCGATACCTCCATAGTTTATTTCCACACCGGTCTTATCAGTATATTCATTAATCACCATATTGTAATAGGGCATTGGGAAAGTGGCCCCTGCGGCAGTCAGGGAAACATCCGACTGAGCAGACTTTGTACCTTCTTCTTTTTTCGAAGAACCCCCACAAGCACTTAACAGCACTATGGCCATAAGTAGAATTACAAGATTTTTTGTTTTCATATTTTTTATAGATTAAAACCTTACTTCACAATTTAAATAGATGCTGTTGGTTGTTGGCAATGAACCGCTTTCAGGGTTCCACATCCGGTAGTTCGGGGCAAATTTTACCCCCCTTAAAGGAGAATATTCCACACCGGCTATAATCAGTTGCCCGTCGCGGTTAATCTGCCACGGATCGGTATCGCCTTCAAGTGTATTGGAATTCAAGGCATCGTACCTGCCAAATATTTTAATGTTCGGGACAGGTATGTAGGTTGCAAAAAAGGAAGGGCCAAACCGGTCGCGGCCGTCAATCATTCCCACATTCTGCTGGTAATTATATTCAGCGGCTGCAGTGAAAACATTATCCTGATATGCAAGAAAACCAGCTAACGATTTTTGTTTTACATCACCTCCCATATAATCGGCAAAAATACGTGCCGTCAATGTATTCACCGGATTAAGGGTAATGCCTGCTGACGGACGTCCATAGTCATCACTCTGCAGCCGGTGGTATCCTTCACCATTAAACACAGAAAAATCAGCACTTAAAAAATCAGTAAACCGGTAATCGATGGTAAAACCAATATCGGCACTGGAATTGAAACTGTATAAATCCTGGTACGATTCTTCAATGTACCGGTATCCCCAGATACCCTCCGATACTTTAAACTGCGTTGTGGGTATCATTCCAAACAGAAACGACAGATTGCTCTTCCGGTAACGAACAAAGGCATTTTTCAAATAGGCAGCATGCTGATGATCGCCTGCCTCCGGATCGCCCACATCGAGAACTATGTAGCCGTCCCATTCACCACTAAATGTATATTGGTAACCCAAATAGGCACGGGTAATTTCAAAAGCCTGAAAAGAATTACCGTCAGCAAAATCTTTATGAAAATTGGAAAAAATTAAAGCAAGCGGTTTGCCCTGTGATTTAATGTTTGTTGATTCCTGCCCTGAAGCAGTTGTTAAAGTAATTGTTGTTAGTAAAACAATTACGAAAATCTTTCTCATCAATAAGGTTTTTTGTTTCATTTTTAATTATGTTGCAAAATTGTATGCATAAAGTTACACACGAATTAAGAAAATGTTACAAAACAATTAAATTATTACATAAAACCATGTATGCCTGTTACCCCCAGCTTTAAAGCCGGGCGTAATAACCCCAGCATTTATGCTGGGGGTTTGGGGTCAATCCGACCTTCCCCTGACCTCAGAGAGGTCGCATGTTTATAGAACCTGCCCGCCGCGGCAGGCGGGAATGATGATTGGAAAGATGTTCGACCCCGGCTGGGGTCGTATATTCCTCGTGAACAATTTTCTATAGACATTTTATCCTTCTGGTATAATTTATAGAATATGATTACAAAATTGTTACATCCTACCCTAACCAAAGTCAAAATTGCACAAATCCTTAATTCACTTATAAAATCTGATTTTTCATTCTATTTTTGACAAAAAATACAATTCAAAGTTTATGCTGTCCCGGCTCCATGGCATTGTTTTACTCATTTTTTATTTCCCTTTGCCGTATCTGCCCAGATAGTTACCGGCCATCACCAATATTCAGGCAGTACTAAAAAAAGAAAGTCCGCCAGGGCGAGCTTTCTTAAAACTAGATCTATGAAAAAAAACGTATGAAGAGAATTAAATTTATTCGTAGTTTGGATTTTGTATCATATTTCTATGGCAATTCAAATAAGATTTAAACAAGCAAATTCCTTTGTAATTAATTGGTATAACTGATTCCCTTCAGGAATTTCTGTTTCATCGGATTGAAGTTCTTCTTCCAAATCGTTTTGAATATAAAGGTGCCATTTTCCGTCGTAATATTCAGCTGCTGTGAAGTGTTCAACCCAGTCGCCACAATTTATGTAATGAACTGTTTTTCCATTAATCGTTACTTCTTTTTCTTTCGGTAAGTGTGTATGCCCACAAACCGCGGCTTTATAACCTTGCGTAATAGCAGCGTTCAGAATTTTTGATTCAGTAGGCGAAAGGTTTACCTTGTCACGATTCAAACGGTGTTTAATGTTTTTATACAAAATCACTTCATTCTTTCCAAAAAGCCGGAGACCCTGATTTAAAAACTTACTCAGCACAGAAAGTAATCCTTTTACCGAAGAGCCCGATTTGGCCAGCCATTTTTTATGATGAATGGCACTGTCAAAAATGTCGCCGTGAAAAATCCATGTTTTAAATCCATCCAACTCCAATACAAGCTGGTTTACAATTTTCAGGTTGCCGATTGTGGATGGAGCAAACTTCCTTAAAAATTCATCGTGATTTCCGGTAATGTAAAAAACCATTACCCCTTTTTCCATCATTCTGATTACCTGCCGCACCACTTTTAAATGATTTTTGGGGAAGTAATTACGGCTGAAACGCCACGAGTCGATAATGTCGCCATTTAACACCAGGGTGTGCGGATGTATCGATTTCAGGTATTTCAGTACTTTTTTTGGTTTGCCGGCGTAGGTGGCCAGGTGCAAATCGGAAATAACAGCCACTTCCAATTTTTTTACTTCCATAATTGAAAAAATTCGTTTTCACAAAAAACAGGAAATGAAATGAATGAACTGTTGCATAAAAATTACGCTTCAAATAAATCAGGAGTGTATTTTGATTTCGTTTCTTTTTCGTTTAAACCTGCTTTTACTTCAGGGAATGAACTGGCTGGTACCCGTTAAGTCTGGGAACAGGATATTTTTGTTTCAGTACTGGTGAGAATTCTTGCAAGAATTAATCATTTGAAACATTTTCATCCCTTATAATTTTCTGCAGAATTTCGCGCGTTTATCCTTATATTTTATATGGAGTCTACCGTTATTAACCAGCCAATGCTTAAGTTTCAGCCTGTCATTCAACAAATCGTCTAAAACAGTAATCCCCATTTGTGAAAGGAATGCTGCATTGCAGGCCTGCTCAAACTGATTTTTGATTGGGATTACA
>JBEPWX010000307.1:0-4748 GCA_041642235.1 Mariniphaga sp. | reverse complement strand
TTTTGCCATAAATTTCCGTAACCTGGCATTTGATTTTGGATACCGAGTTGTAGCAAAATATATTTTCTCACGCCGTAAAAAACACCATACGGAGCTGAAATAGGTTTATTTCAAACCAGGGTAATACCTGGCAATAAAAATAAATTATTATAAATAACTATTAATCATCGGCTAGTGTCCTATTTGAACAACAAGCCGATGATTTTTTTTAAGAAATTGATGCAATGAATGAAAAAGATTTTGCGAATGAAAAAACAATTAATACATTTGCACGCACAAAAATCAAGCGTTCTTTGCTAATTTTCATGGTGAGGTGAGTGAGTGGCCGATACATCATTTGACAGATGCCAAATTAACCGTACGCTCTGAATAGTAAAAATAAAAGGTGAGGTGGGTGAGTGGCTTAAACCAGCAGTTTGCTAAACTGCCGTACGGGTAACCGTACCGCGGGTTCGAATCCCGCCCTCACCGCATATGGAAAATAAACAGGGCATAACGACAGTTAGCATCCTGCTTAGGAGGGAAGGTGCCGTCAGCGAATCATTGAAATAATTTAAAAAAGCATTACGGGGTATAGCGCAGTCCGGTTAGCGCACCTGCTTTGGGAGCAGGGGGTCGCAGGTTCGAATCCTGCTACCCCGACAGTAGTAATAAAAGGGTTGGATTTTTTCCAGCCCTTTTGTTTTTTCTGCTGATAAGTAATTTGATTTATATTCTTCAGAGTGAAGCGAAGAGTAGTTAAAACCGAGCTATTACAAGGAACATTAGAGATAGGCATACATGACACAATGGTGGAAAATTCACAAGAACAGAACACCCGTCATTGGAACACGAAATAAGGGTACCCCCTCCCCTAATTCCTGATTTTAAACTGTTTAAAATTGACTGAATTATTTAAAATCTTTTACGTTCACGTTTTTTTGAAATTCTGAATTTCAAATATGAACAAATCTCTTTTTTATTATATTTTTACGCATCAATATAAGATTTTGAAAGGAAACCGCATTTACGATTACAACAAGCGCTTCGAAATATGGGCTTACTGCCAGAAATGGATCATCCCTTGTTATTAATTCTTCCAATTTCATTTTTTTTATTTATGAATAAATACAAAATACCATTAACCAATGAACAAATCCTTTAAGAGAATTAATTTCTTTATTTTTTATTCCTTCCTAATAGTTTACCTGCATTTACCTTATCATTCCAATTGTCAGTATAACCCAACAGCTCACAGAGAACCTGCTGAGGGAGAAATAGCAGTCAGCAAAGCTGATTTTTTAGATAAAAAAGGTGCCACCTATATTTTAGTAAATGACATTACCAGTGAAAGAAATGCCATTTTTTTAGGAAACGATGTTACTCTTGATTTAAATGGATATACAATTAGATATGCCGATGCTGAATACCGGCAGGTACCAAATTCCGGATTTGAGAACGATCTTGCAGGATGGAATGTTTTAGAAGCTCCAGGTGCTGAAGTGATGAATACTGCCGATGTTCATGTTTTTCTTGGTGATAAACTTTTAAGCCTACAGGCTGGTGATGTGATTCGATCTTCTTTTGTATATCTTCCTGTTGCAAACCGTTCCTATTTTGCTATGTGCGGAATCACAGGCAGGTACTGGAAGGATATGAAAAAATATCCAGATGATGAAATGAGGATTAGCATTTATGTTGAAGATGAAAAAGGTAATGATGTGGTTTGTATTACGCAGTACGGCGATAAGTCTATGACGAGCTGTCCTGTAGAAAATAAGAGCCCCCGATTAGGTGGTGGTTTTATATATGCTCATTTAAATAACCTTCCTGCAGGTAATTATCGGGTAAGGGTGAAGGCAGAAACCGATTGTCTTATTGATGAAATTGATATTCGTCCGGCGATGGATGTGGGAATTGGGATTGTTGGTAAGACATTGCCCTTTGGGCATTACGACCATATGCATGCTGGCTGGCCAAACGGTACTTTTTTTGACTATACTCAAACTATCTCTGAAGGAACCCCCTTGAATGGCGTACCCACAGTTCAGGGAGAAGGAACAATTACTATTAAAAACGGAATTATTGAAAGCGCCGCACCGGGTATTCTTTCCTGGGGCATTCTTTCCACAGCTTACAAGGCTAAAGTTGTTCTTGAAAACATTTATTTTAAATCAGATGGGATCAGTTCGGGAACTGTAAATTTACCTTCTGCAACCATCAGGAATTGCAGGTTTGATGCTAAAATGCCTTTTCTAATCCAACGCCACACAAATATCTGTAATGTAATTTTAGGAAATGACAACCCTTCGGAGGTTACATCTTCTGAATTCTTTGGCGGACAGGGAAACTTATCAATAAGAGGGAAGAACTCTATTGTTCATGACAATCTGTTTAAGAATAAACAAACTGTGACCAATCATTACAGTATTATGGGAACTGGAGAAGGATCAAAAATCTACAACAACAGATTTGAACCGTATCAAGGTTCGGGAATCTATGTTTCCCGTCATACAGAGGTGTTCGACAATGTGTTTAATATCGAAACTTCACCTCCCACTTGCGAATACGGAAGGGAAACATACAGTACTGCAGCAATCAGAATGGGGGATTACCATGCAAAACCTGGTAGTCCAAAAGCCACTGTCGGGACCCGGATTTATAATAACAAAATAAATATCACAGCAAAAGATTATCCTGAACCCAAAGGATATACCCCGGTAGTATGGGGTATTTTTTACAGTGCAAGAGGCGGTGAAAATTATGTATATAACAATCATATTGTGGTAAATAATTTAGAACCCAAATCAAAAGCCATTGCTGCAGCATTTTATATTTGCGGAGGACCTGAATTTTATGGAGGACAATTCTTTAATAACCATATTAAAACCAATGTGCCGGCTGCATGGATTGCCACTGAATACGGAGATGCTTCAAAAACAAAAATTTACAATAACACAATTATTCCCTATGGAGATACGAAATTTGCTACCTTCAGGATGGGAAGCGGAAACTATGAAGCTAAGAACATTGAATTCAGCTCAAACATTATTGCAGGACAGGAGTTTCGTATTGATGCCACAGACAGGAATCACAGTTATAAAGTGTATTGGAGACTTAATGTCAGGGTTTATGATTCTGATGGAAGTCCAGTAAAGGATAAAGCTGTTGCAATAATGGATAATAAGCTTAAAATTGTAAGTCAGGGCAAAACGAATAGCGAAGGATTGTTGTCGTTGGAATTACCTGAATACGAAGTTGCCGATAAAAATCGGAAAGTGTTATCTCCCTATACCATTACATGTGACACAATCAGTAAAAAAATCGAGCTTACCGGTAACCGGGAAGTTCTTATATTGAATTAATCGGTGAAATTAGTATGAAATTTCCACTATATTCAAAAATATTCTCCTTTGCAAATCAGATATGACCTTTGACTATCGGAACTTTTACCAGGAGGGTATAGGGTTATCAGATTAGCTCATCCCGAATGCGTGAGGGTAGCAGGTTCGAATCCTGCTATTTACTATATCCGGTAGCAAAGGCGAACAATCTGGCAAGGGATAAACATAAATTAATGGAAAAATTAATTTCATGGTGAAATCATTTTTTTAAACTGATAAAGAAAGTAGTAAGATTGTCAAAATTCTGACACCTAAAGAAAAAAATCTCTTCAGTTAACTTTTATGGAATTTCCAAATCATTGTTTCGCACCTCTTTTAATTTATCATTTAATTTTTTCTGTACCTCTTCTACAACCTTCTCATATGCCGGATTATAAGCCAGATTATTATATTGTTTGGGATCGTATTCCATATCAAACAATTCCATTCCAGAGCCGGCATCCTCATCGTATTGAATATAAGCCCATTTTTCTGTACGCAGCAAATAGGAAAACGCGCCGTTCACCCTGTGCATGGAAAATGCGGCATCCCGCACAACATGATCCGGATTATCTAATGTTTTTAACAGGCTTTTACCTTGCAGGTGTTGTGAAACCTTTAATCCGGCAAGTTCAGCAACTGTAGGATACATGTCCAGCATTTCTGTCAGGGAATGGCAAACTCCTGGCTTTTTCCCTGGGACTTTAATAATCATCGGTACTCTTACCGACTCCTCATGCAAACTTACTTTCATCCAGAACCGATGTTCACCTAAATGAAAACCGTGATCGGAAGTAAAAATTACAATGGTATTATCTTCCAGTCCTTCTTCCTCAAGGGCATTTAACACTTTTCCCACCTGGTCATCCAGAAAAGTAACACAAGCATAATAAGCAGCAATGGCTTTCTTCTCCTGCTCCTCGCTCATCTGTCCATTCACACTGGTTACATAGTTGATTCCCCGCTCTGGAATATCATCCCAATCATTCTGTACCTGTGGGGGCAAAACCATTTGCTGGTAAGGATATAATTCAAAGTACTTTTTGGGGGCTACAAACGGCACATGAGGACGAAAGAAACCCACAGCCAAAAAAAACGGTTCATTTTTATGGGACCGTATTAATTCCACGGCCTTTTCAGCCGTTTCAATATCGGTATGAACTTCTCCTTCTTCTGCTTTTACAATGTTCATCAGATTTCCGCCATTCATTTTTTTATCCCTCAGTATAGTTTTAAGGCCGTAAGGATTTTTCTGGACCAGTTCACCCTCTCCTTTTACATGTACCTCAGGTGCCGGACTGTTATATCGTTCGTTCCAGGATGCTTCATCATCCTGTCCATTCAATCCTTTCATAATATCGACCGATCCCATATGAAAGATTTTAC
>JBEPWX010000306.1:0-4771 GCA_041642235.1 Mariniphaga sp. | reverse complement strand
AAACTTTTCCAACGCCTCCGGAATATGTTCAAAAATAATGCGGTCGAATTTGCGGGTATTTTTATCCACTTCTTGCCAGGGTACCATCAGGTGGTGGATTTTAAGTGCATTATTCCGGGCAGCACCCGATTGCCAGCCCGACATGGCCCGTTCGGCTACCCATCTTAAATGTTCCACAGGAGCAAGCCTGTCTGTTTCTTCTTTTGTAAAATGGTCTACCTGAAGTTTGTTATTCTCCAAAGTAACTTTTTTACCGGCAACAGCAAGTTTAATATTATAACTATCGGCCAAATAACGGTTTGCCCACCTGTAAGTTGGTTTCAAGTCTTTCCACTTCACCTGGTTCTCTCGTTCGGGGTTATACCATCCCAGTTGTTTCAGTGTTTCGAGATAGGCCATATGAGCCGATTCCGCAAGCGCGTCTTCCATTATATTGTCAAAAAGGCACACATTACGCATTCCAAACAGTTTTACATTGGGCGGGAGCACTTTGCCAAATCCGTACAAATACTCCTGCCTGATTAAAACCGGAATAGTTCTCCGGTACACTTCTTTGGGCAAATTCAACCCTGCCGAGATGGCAAGGTCCGGTTCTTTATAACACACTATTACGTAGGACAGGATGTTTTCATCAGCAGCCACATTATGAATTGCATTCCTGGTTTTGTCAGCATATACATTTTCGCTTTTAAATTCCAGTGTAATGTTCCTTACATCTTTTATTCCCGGGTAATGCGCCTTAAACAGCTCCTCTTTTTCTTTGGCGTTTTTATCGAATACCGTAATGGTTGTATGCTGATTATTCGGGAAATGGCAAATCCGGATCAGTTGCGCAACCATGGCATGCCCCATTGAATTAAAACCAAGAATAAAAAAATGCAGGTTGTAATTTGTATTCAGTTTAATCTTATTTTGATCGATTGCGGTGTACGATTCCCCGGCGAATTCTTTTTTTGCCGGCAGCCAACCGGTATTTTGAAAGACCAGCCTCGCCCAGTTCTCATAAAAATTAAAAGGTAAAAAATGAATGTGATTCCGGTCGAAATGCTCAAACTCTTTTGATATCTGGAAAATTTGCGGCTTTAAAAAAAATACGTGGCAAAAAACCGGTACAGGTTTCCTTTTCAGTCCCGGGTTATTCTTTTTAATTTCGTCTGCGATAATATTTGCACAATCGAGGTTTAGTGAATCGTGCCCGTTTTCATGAGGTTCGCCCAGAATGACAACTTTCTTCGCGGTTTCGGGATGCAAACGCTGAATTTCTTCTGTTGAATTCCTTTCTCCCTGAAGCACAAAAAGTTTCTTTTCGACGTGAGACGGCAAAAACGACTGGAGAGAGCGTAACACATATTCCGCGTCCTGTGAGGTTTGCATCACAATTTCACTTTGAGGCGATTCGTCATACAGCTTCATGATATATTCCGGGGCAATGGGATCGAAACCAATAATAATATTGTGGTCTCTAAATCTGTAATTAATTTTTCCGCTTTTAAACCGTTGTATCCGCTGAAAGTAATAGTTCGTAATTATGGAAATTAAAAAGCCACCCAGCAGTATTAATCCGGAAACCGTAATCATAACAGACAGCGCCTGAATGCCGGGTTGTTCCAGATTCAGTAGTTCTCCTGGATCGAAAAAGTAAGAAAGTGTCCACCAAAAAACAGACGATCCTTCATTGTAAAATCCCGGAAATAGTTTTGACAGCAGAATTAATGCAAGTCCCCAGCAAAATACCACCATGATAATAAAAGCCAGCAATATTACCAGTTGTTTATGCAAGGGCCCGCTTATTAATTTATCGAACCACTTGGCATGTCTGCTATTTTTTTTAAAAAGCCTCATTTTAATACATTCAAATTTATAATATTAGGAACAGCTATTTTCAATGATTTTAGTACAAATTGTAATATACATCAAAATGAAATGAACGCTCAAAATCGTATCGAGCCCGCTCAAGGTTACCAAGCAGAAAGTTAGCATATCCATTCCAGTAATAGTCTTCTGCAGTTTCAGGATAACCATTTAAATCGTAATCAAGGATTTCATCACAAACATCCCTGTATTCATTGCTTCCCGATGCTTTTAACAACCGGGCATAAGCAGCCAGAATTTTTCTACCCGGTTTCCCGGTCATCATATGATTTCTGTAAATTTGAATGCTTTTATTTAAATTGTTTTCCTGATAGTAATGATCGGCCAGAAATCCGTACAAATCTTTTATTTCAGGATTCCCCTGATCAAAACGTGATATGGCACGCTCATAAATTTTTTCCGGCTGGGGTTTACCGAAGTATTTTGAAATGGTATAAAAATAAAAAACAGAAACTGCATTTGGTAACTTCTCCTCCCCTATTTCATCAGCATAAACAGTATATGCTTTCTGCAATAATTTGCGTGCAGCATATTCATTTTTCGACGATGCTTCAACATAATACAACAATGCTTTGGTTGTTAATATAAAAATCCGTTGTTCTTCAAATCTTTGTTTTAGCTGATCGGTAATTGCATCATTGTCATACTTTTCTGAGATTATGTTTTTCCCGCCTGTTTCCTTTTCGTCATCAAGAACAACATCAAGATAGTCAAGTTTTTCCACAAATTCTTTTTCTTCGTATGTAATCGTTTCTCCTCCCGAAATCTTTGTGATAATAAGATTTAGCCTTTCATTAATTCGCTGATTACCCTCGCTAACCAAATAGGCCTTTTCAAAATACTGAATCGCTTTATTATAATCGCCGGTATTCAAATAAACCATTCCCAACCCGCCCAATGCATCCGGATTATTAAAGTTATTGTTTAAGGCTTTCTTATAGGAATCTCCGGCTTTTTGTATCATCCCGAGATCCTGTTCAATAACAGCCTTTACAATAAAAGGATATACCATTTTATATTCGGGGATTAAATAAATACAGGAAGCTACAAAAAAACTGATGGCTTCGTATGCCAGTTGATAATTACCTTTCCGGTAATATTCAGCGAATTCACTTACAACATTCATTAAAAAAGTGTGCTCGTGGTTGGAGTGAGCAAAGTTGAACACTTCTTCTCTGAATTTTTCCCAAAAAGGCAAACGGTGATGCGGAGAAACCTGTGGAATATATTCCTGCCCGGTGGCATTACATATTCCTTTTAGCAGGGCTACAAACGACTTTACATTGTCTTTAAGAAATTCGTTTCTGATTAAATTAAAATGCCGTATTCCCTTCAGATATTTAAATGGGCCTGAATACTCCTCCAAACTGACATGACCAACTTCAATTACAATAATCCGTTTATTAAGGTGTAGGTTTTTTATATTCACCGCGTAATCCACTTCAAAGTGGGGAAACCTGCTCTTTTTTTTGTCCGTACTGTTTTTACTAATAATTGCAATGAAATAGTCGCATTTTTCAATTTCTTCAATAAGCCGTGGTTTAATTTCTTCCAAAAGGCTGATTTGTTGTAATTCATCCGAATAATCCCAAAACTCAAAATTCTGAAATTGCAATCCACTCATTATTTCCCGCACTACCGGTATATCTTTTGATGAAAAACTTATAAAAAGCTTTTTCTTATTTTCAGTATTTTCATTGATCATTCTTTTACTATTTTCTGCGAGTAGATTATTTCATCATTAGTTGAAATATTCAGAATATAAATTCCGGGGATAAATTGCTTTAACGAAATTTGTTCAGCAGAACTATTGCTGATTTTATAAAACATATTTTTTCCCTGTGTATTCACCAGGTTAATTGCACAGCCATCTTTTAAGTTATTGACAAACAGAATATTACGTACAGGATTCGGGAAGCAGTTTATATCAACAGTTGCAGCCGGTATTACCGTGCAAATCGATCTTAATGCTTCTTCAATAATTGTATTTCCCTTATCATAAATTATCGTTGGTGTTGTGACTTCGGGCTCCGGGATTACATTTGAAACCTGATTCAAAAAACTTTGCCACCGCACCGGGAAATTTTCTTTTACATACCTGAAGAATGCTGCAGTTCGCATTGTTGTAGCTGTTGCATTCCAGACTTCCGGATTCCATGCAGCGATCTTTTCCGGTTTTGCCGACATCCGATCACTGAATTCTTTCAACATCTGCACTCCGTAAGCAAACATGTTTGCGGAAACTTCAACACACATCGATTTTAAGCTCTCGGTGGTGTACCTTTCCAGAAATGTAGTTTTCTCTTCAAATGTTTTCAATTCAACGAGGTCGATAAAAGTCCCTGATTCATAGATCGGAAAAGAATTGGGATACAACTCCGATAAAACTATTAATGAATCGATATATAATCCCCTTTCATAAAAATCAGGATTATCCTGTAGTTTCTGATTCAGGATAGTTTGATAATGATTGGTTATACTGTCATAAACCTCTTGTTGGTTAAAACCTGGTTGGTCGCGCCTTAACCGCCATGTATAGTAATACGGAAATCCGCCTATTACTAAAGAATCATTGCTGACATTCATTTCAAGCTTTTGAGAATAATCAGTAATTACATAAGACCGATACATGTATCCAAGATCATTTTCAATAGAAACCAGGTAATTATAAAAATCATAAGCCCCATCACTGTTAGCATACACATCCGGCACTTGTTCTCCCGCCCCTAAAACATAATTACCATTGACTTTAGGCAGATCAGTTGTAAAATCATAAAGAATCAACATATCCATATCAGCCAGCCGCCAGCCAAGCAATGTATTGCTGAAAGCAGGATGGTAATTCAGAATATGCCCACCATTATTTAGTACAACATCTTCACAGTTTTTATCTTCCAGG
>JBEPWX010000305.1:0-4815 GCA_041642235.1 Mariniphaga sp. | reverse complement strand
CCGGATGCGATGCTTATACATAAATATGATCACAATGTGAATCAGCGTAATCAAACCAATAAATGCCATAACAGGCAGCCCGTCAAAAATAACCTGGTCTCCCTGGGTTATGCCCATGGCATCAAAAACATACAGCTCGCCATTTACTGCAAGTTCTGCAAAATCAAGCTGAAGAAGCAGACCTGTAAGTACGGCAGCTATAAATATGTAAACAGTTTGAATTCGTTGGATCATATTATTGCAAATTAAAAATTAGTTCATTCCAAATTTTCGGCCAAAAATACAAAATATTTTTAAGCTGAATTTCCTGATTTTACACTGTAAAAAAATGCACCGGTAAAGGAATATATCTCAGCTCCACTCACCTACTTTTTCCACCACTTCCAGGTTTATATACCAAATAAATCCTTCAACTTTTTCAAAACCACACTTTTTCAATGCTTCAGCATATTGAGCTACCTGCCGGTGATATTTCTTCTGCTGTATTTCACCCCACTTGTAATCAACTACGAGGGCATTGTTCCCATTAATCATTATCCTGTCGGGTCGCAAAATCTTTCCCGGCAAGAGCAAATTCCGTTCGTTCAATATTCTGTAGTTACCATCAAACCATCGTTTTATTTCAGGATGATTCATGCTTTTCCTGAATTTTTTTAAAATTTCCTCCCCTTCTGTTTTGCTGATGCTTCCTTCGTTCAGCGATTTATTGCAAGCCCTTTCAATATCTTCTTCCGTTTTAACCGACGAAAGAATCTCATGCACAAGTTTACCTGTGTTTTTAACCGTACGATGATCATCATTTTCAATTAAAAATCCCTCGCTGTTTAAACGCAACTGAATCCGGTCATTAAAATCACGGAATTGATAAACGTTCAAAAAATTATCTTCTGCTTTTTTAACTTTCGACTTATAAGCAGGCAAATTGCCATATGCAAAAACAGTTGCATCAGCATTCCAGCATTTAGAAAACAATTCATCTTTACTCATTTTACCCAGGGCATTTTGAAGTAAGGCATTTACCGTTTTCCCCACTTTCTTGTCTTTCCTTTCTGCAGGCATTTTGCACGTGATAAACAGAGCCGATTTAGCCCGTGTAAATGCTACATATATAAGGTTAAGAGTATCAATTAAACTGCTTATTTTTTCCTCCAGATAATCGTGGCGAAAAACAGTACCCGCTAATCCGGACCCCGCCTTTACAGGAAGCAGGGGAAACTGATTAAATGGCTCTGCAGAGGAGCTGCACCACAATACAGGAGCCTGATTACCCACCCAGGAACTGTCGAAATTAAAATATGGCAGCAATACAGCTTCAAATTCCAGCCCCTTTGATTTATGAATAGTAAGCAAACGTATGGAATCCAGTTCTTCATTTACACTTACTGAAGTATTGTACCCTTTTGTTTTCCACCAGAACAGAAAGTTGGAAAGATCATTGGAAAGCGAAAACTTTATTTCAGCAGCCTTATCAATAAGCGTTTGTAAAAAGGGAAGTTCAGAAATCATTTTAAACAACCTGAATTCATCACATATCAGCACAACCGTTTCATCAATAGAAGAATGAGATACTTTTTGCTGAATTTGCCTGAACTTAAAACCAAGTTCTTCCTCAAATACTGTTTCCAATTCCGCCTCTGCAGATAATGCACTTGTTTTCTCCTTTTCCGGCAAAAATTCCGGGAAGAGTAATTTATTCTCCTGCACAGGTTTCAGCCATGACAACCACAGATGTAAAAGGGAAGTTTTCTGAATTTTCCCTTCCGGTTCAATAAGTAACTCCACTACTAAAATCACAAAGTTCACCCCGCGGGAGGCATAAAGAAATAATGACTCATTGGAAAGAACTGAAAGATTGTATCCGGCATTCTCTTCTTCTCTGGCGGCTTTCATAAATGTTTCCACAATTAAAGCCCCCTCATCCTTTTTCCTGACAAGTATAGCCGTTTCTGAAGCTTTCAAACCACTGTCCTGCAATTTTTTCACCTGGTCCACCAAAAGCCGGGCAGAATTCTCCTCAAACTCCTCATCATCCAAAAAATTAATTTCTGTCCTGCCATCCTGTTCTGCTGAAGAATTTCCCGATTCCTGTCTGAAGTTCAAATAGATATCCCTGAATTTCTGAAAATACTGCGAATCATCAAACTCCTCAAACAGGTTCTCCCCAAAAGTTTGAATAAATGCACCTATCACAGAATTATTAAAGTCGATGATGTTTTTCCGGCTCCGCCAATTTTTTTCAAGCGTGATTATTTCAGGCGGGAACAATGGAAAATCAGAATGAATCTGACTGGCCAGTATATTCCAGTCGCTGTTACGCCAGCGATAAATCGACTGCTTTACATCGCCGACAAGAAGTACTGAATTGTTCTCCGATAAGGCATTTGCCACCAATGGCTTGAAATTTTTCCATTGCAGCAGGGAGGTATCCTGAAATTCATCGAGCATATAATAATTAAACCGGTTTCCTACTTTCTCATATATAAAAGGAGCGTCACTTTCGCCAATTATTTTACTCAGCAATAAATTTGAATCGGAAAGCTGCAAAATTCCCTTTTCCTGCAGCAACAATTTTATTTCCTCTTTCAAATCGGTTAAAATTCCAAGTATGCGCAATTGCTTTCTGACCTCAATGGCAGATTTATATAGTACTCCATTCTCAAAAACATAGGCAATAATTTCCCTCAATAACGGCTGAAGCTGATTTTCTGCCAGTTGATGAATGATATCCTTTTTTGGACTTGTTCTGGTGTACCATTTTTCAACATCTTCTGCATGTACAACAACAGAAGGTGTTACATCAGGCAGATCTCCATTTGAAAGCTTTACAAAATAGGCCCCTATTCCACGTCCTTTACCTGAAAAATCTTCAACTTCCAATCCATTATTTTCAAAAACGGAAACTGCTTTTTCTCCTATTTTCCTGAGCGCATTTTCATACCAGGCAATAATTCGTTCAAGTTCTTTTCTAAACGTATTTAAATTTTCGCGGGCATATACAGTCTCATTTGTTTCAGGGAAAAAAACCTGGAATTTTTCTTTGAATAACTCCTTACCCAATAATTTAATATCTGTTTCAATCTGCTGGCTTCGGTTTTCCATGATTTTTTCCCTGCTAAAATCAACCAGCCATTTCCGTAACTGCTTATCTGTGTCCACTTTTGCCAGCAGCCGGTCAACTGCTTCCTCAAGTATCAGTTCGTTATCAATTTCAAGAATAAAATGGGGCGATATGCCCATCTCACGATTAAATGCTTTTATAATACGCTGTGTGAATGAATCGATAGTACTGACCGAGAACCGGCTGTAATCGTGCAAAATATTTTTCAATGCCTGTTTTGCCCTGCTCCTGATTAGTACTTCAGTCATGGACAATTCTTTTTCCAACAACCGTAAATAAGGAGTTTCACCATCATCCGAAAGCAGATTCAACTGTTCCAGGATACGACTTTTCATTTCGGTTGTAGCTTTGTTCGTAAAGGTGACAGCCAAAATCTGCCTGTAGCTGTATGGATTTGAAATTAAAAGCTTCAGGTATTCTCCCACCAGTTGAAACGTTTTTCCGGAACCTGCTGATGCCTTATAAACAGTTAACATGCAGTAATTGGTTTAAAGATTTTGAGTTTCTCGTTGATTAAGCTCACTGTTCAACGTTTTTATCGCTAAATCGCAATGTTTAAAATTAGTATCCCGGCACCGGTCCATGTGTGACATTTATACGGGTTTCCACTTTAAATTTACTGGAAATATTGTACTGCATAAAAATCGTAGAAGAGCGGACATCAAAATTATTCATTCCCTGATTAGGTAACGGAGCAGTAAAAACCGGATTGACCCCTAAACTATAGCCCCCCAGCTTTAAACGATCATTCACCTTATAGGCAGCGCTGTTCAAAACTGACCCACCATGGTAAAAGAAGGAAGCAGGTGAACCTGTAACTCCGGGAAAGAAATCATTCCATAGCACCGGAGTAAATGAAATATCCGAAGCATTAAACGACCACCTTTTTGATAATTCTGCATTAACATCAAATTCAGGTATATGAAACGGAATCAAATCATCCGACATATATGTACCAGATAACAGTTGCTGATAGGTAATTTTTCGTTCCATTTCCATATCCAGCGAATCCGTTTCAGGCAAATCCGGCATAAGTAATTCCTGGCTAAATGCTCCCAGGTAACAAAAGAAAAAAAACACAAACATCCAATTCTTCACAATTCATCCCTCCGTTATTTTAATTCTTCAAAAATAAGAATAATTGGCAATAAAGAATTTCAGGATTATTTATCCTGTCAAAATTTGATCCATGAAATTTAGAAGACTCCAAATACATAGAAAAAGTAATATTTTACATTCCTATTCCAGATCTTTGGCCGTACTTTTTATAAGTTCCCAGGTTTGTTCCACATGCCTTTCCTGGGTATGGGTTTGCCCAATGCTCATTCTGAGAACAACCTGGTCGTTCAATTTGGTATGGGTAAAAAAAGCCTTTCCTGTATCGTTTACAGCATTCATAAGTTTCATATTAAATTCATTGCTTCCTTTGTACCGGAAGCAAACAAGGTTAAGTGGCGGTTCCACTACCAGTTCAAAATCATCGTCATTTATGATCCAGCCGGCAAATTCCTGAGCCATTTCCACATGCCTGCGAATATGGTACTGCAGACCTTCTACCCCGTAATGTCTTATGACAAACCAAAGCTTCAACGCACGAAAACGGCGCCCCAGTTGCACATGCCAGTCGCGGTAATCGAATACTTCCCCCGATTCAGTAGCTTTATTTCTCAGGTATTCCGGTAAAATGGAAAACGTAT
>JBEPWX010000304.1:0-4827 GCA_041642235.1 Mariniphaga sp. | reverse complement strand
ACTTCGTTCCATAGAGCGCCCAGTTCGTCGCCGTGTTTTTTCCATATTTTGTTTCCCTTTGCCTGCAAGGAGTTCTGACTTTCAGCATGGAACATGCCAATCATTACCGGGGTATCGTTTCCAAGCAGCACCCGGAAGGTATCCCACGGATAATCCAGCTTTTTATCAATGTAGTAGTCCCTGAAATTTTTAAGGGCTTCCTCTGCTGCTTCTTCATGTCCCGAAAGCAGGTAGACATACATCCATTGGGTATAAGGCTTGTCCGGGTATTGGGTGAACTCCATTTCCTGGTGGTGCGATAGTTCCGGAACCCACATCATTACGGTGCCTGAGACCGTCGACTGGTTAGCGGGCGGCTCCTTCTCATCCGGATTCCCCGCCTTCATCAGTACCGATACCTGCTCCATCTTCTGGTGCAGGGTGTCGATAGAAGCAAAATTAAAAATGGGTATCACCCGGTACAGGGAATTGTCGTCGTTTTGCCAGGCAAAAACCGGTATATCGGGATGGTGTGTTTTCCATACATCACTTGTTTTCTTCTGGGCTTTCATAAACTGCGCCAGATTGCCCGAAGTCGCCTTTTCTTCATACACCACGAACCATGGAGGTTGCGATTGCTGTGGGTCCTGTTCCGGCAAACCGGAGGAGGCGAGCGCCAGGCCTAAAACCGTTAAAAGTAATAATAGTATCATATTGTGTGCATTATGTGGGTTAAATGTACTGTAAGTTACGATGAATTAATGATTTATACAACAGGGGCATTTTTGCCAAAGATTTGTTACGGTGAAGGAGAAATGCATATCCCATATATTGAACGGGTAAACTCGCTGCTAATAGCAGACGGTTCTGCAAAATAAGTTAAGAAGGTGTTCCAAATTGAACGTTAAGGTAAGTTACCCGCTCATCCACAAATAGATTCGTTCAATCACAAAAATTCTGGAAGCAGCTATCCGTTCAGCAGGTATTAAACCGGAGTAATGTTTTTATATATTTGTGCAGATTGTTTAGGATAGTAAACTTTCAGAAAAAGATCCGGCCAGGCAGAATTAATTACTTAAACTGGAAAGGCTGTAATCGTTAAAAAGATAAAGAATGACACCGGAAGAGCAAAAAAGGATAAAAGAAATTATTTTTCTGGAAATAGAAAAACTAAGCCAAAAGATTGACGAATTGAAGGAATTTACTGCCCCGGTATCGCCTGATGATGCCATAGGACGTATTTCGCGTATGGATGCCATCAACAATAAAAGTATTGTGGAAGCCAGTATGCGTAATCTTAAATCACGGCTCGATCAGCTTCAGAAGATTTCGCAGGTGGTTGATGATAAAGATTATGGCCTTTGTATTAAATGCCATAGGCCGATATCATTTGATCGTCTGAAAATCAGGCCTGAAATCCGGTTGTGTGCAGGTTGTCTGAGAAATGGAAATTAAAATGGTTTTTCAGCGAAATGGTTCCCCTGTTGTTCAGCACAGGTATATTTTTCTTCCAGGAAAGGGGACTTTTGTTTCACAAACTACAGGTTTAATTCATGCATTGCCCGTGTACAAGCAATGTACAAAAGGTTTCTATCGTTGTCTTCCCGGTAGTTCTTTGCATCTGCACCGGGTACAGTAACCTGGTCAAATTCGAGCCCTTTCGACATGTGTACGGAACAGATAATGATTCTACCGGAAAAAGCGGCACTTTCTTCGGTAAGTAGCACCGAATCAGGATAAGTATCTGACAATTCGTTATGAATATGTGCTGCCTGTTTTTGTGTTTTGCAAATTATACCAAAAGAGTGGTGGTCGGACCCTTTAAAGCCGGCAATTTGATCTTTAATGAAATTCAGTTCATCGGATGCCTTATTGAAAGGATTAAGAGTAGGTGTTTTTCCATGTCTTTCCATTACCTCCAGTTCGGGGTTGGGAATGATGGCTTGCGCAAAGCCTGCAATTTCGAAAGTGGAGCGGTAACTTTTATTCAGCTTCATTACATCGGCACCCGGGAATACCTTCAGGATATCATCAGAAGTTGATGAACTATAATAATTAACGGATTGGCTTGCATCGCCAAGTATTGTTTTTTTGCAGGGAAATACGCGGGAAAGTACCGCATACTGAACAGGAGAATAATCCTGCATTTCGTCGACCAGTAAATGTTTTACCTGGCTGTAAACTTTTACACCTTCGAGTTTAATCTTTAAATAGATGAGGGGAAATACATCGGCATATTCATACCTGCTTTTTGGCGCCATTTTTAACATTTGGGGAGTATCCATCCAGTCAAAAAAATCTTTATAAAGGGCACGCAGATTTGTTATCCTGAACATATTGGTTACCTTCTTACGAAGGTCGTTACGTTCTTTGCCTGAAATCTTATACTGGTTATAAAACAGCAGATCGCGTTCAATATCCTCCACAATCTTATTAAAACGGCTGAAGAGAGGCAGGCGGTGGTAGGAGCTGAATTTCTCTGTTATATAAGAGGCAGGCACAGGATAACGTTTGACAATTATATCTTCGGCCCTGAAATAATTGTTTTCGATGAAAGAATGAAATTCATTCAATTTGTTTATGAACCGGTGCGATGATTTAAAATGAATGCGTTCTTTAAACGTTTCATCTTTTTTCTCGAGCAAAATGGAAACCTGTTCAAAAAACGTCTGGAAGCGGTACTTATCTTCGAGTAATCCTGCAGCCAGTTCTTCCATGCCCAGTTCCGGTATTTTTTCTTCACCCAGCTCTGGCAGCACATTTGAGATGTAATCGGCAAACACTTTATTGGGCGACAGGATCAGGATGTCACCGGCATTTATGTCATTCCTGAACCTGTAAAGCAAAAAGGCTATCCGGTGCAGGGCAATTGATGTTTTTCCCGATCCGGCCACCCCCTGAATGATAAGTTCACGGGATGATTCATTGCGGATAATCGCATTCTGGTTGCGTTGTATGGTGGCAACAATGTGGTTCATTTTATCGTCCGAAGCTTTGCTGAGTTCCTTTTGCAGAATGTCGTCGTGTATATTCAGGGAACTTTCCAGCATATATTCCATTTTGCCATTCCTGATGCGGTATTGTCGTTTCAGCAGGATGTTGCCTTCAACTATGCCCCCCGGTGTTTCATAAAAGGCTGGCCCATTTTCAAAATCGTAAAACAGGGTGGATATGGGTGCGCGCCAGTCGTGAATGAGATTGGTTTTCTTTGTGTCATCGAAATAGGCATGTACACCAATATAAACAGGTACCTGCTTTTTGCTGCCGTTTTCAGAAAAATCGAATCTTCCAAAATAGGGCGACTGAAGCAATTTCTGTATCCTTTTTTTTCGGTCGAGGGCTGCCTCACCGGTTAATGCTGCGGTATGAACCGATTGATGTATGGACACTTTCTCTGCATGATCCATTCCTGCCTTATTTTCATAGAGATAGTTTTTTTGCTCCTGTAAATCTTTTTTGTAATCCGATACCTTTGTATCAATGTATTCAAGAGCATCAAACAATATCTCTTTAATCCTGGCTAAATATGTTCTTTCTTCTGCTTCGCTTTTGTTAATCATTCCCTGCACGCTTTAAAATTAGCATGATAAAAATTTAAAATGCCTTTGCATTATAAATTCGTTCAACAGCTGATAGTGAATTTGCATAACCGGACAACAGTTCTGCGATGGTATTTTTTTAACTCTTCACATGGCAGTGCAAAAATAGAAATAACCGCTCAACCACAAAAAGATCCGCAATAACAATTAGTATTTAACTTAAATTCATTATATTTTAAGTAAGAAATCAAAATATCAGATAAAAATGAAATTTTGTAAAAATCACATTTATTATATTTTCAACAGAGATAACAATTCCCGGCGTTTATTTTTTACCCGGAACAATTACTTGCTTTTTTTAAGCAAAATTTATACATACATTACTCCCTTTGCCGATATTCTGGCCTGGTGTCTGATGCCAAACCATTTTCACATGATGGTATACGTCAATGAAGATGAGTTGGAAGTCGATACTTTTGAAAGGGAACAGGTGCTCCGGAATCAACTGCTCATCAGAAGAAGGTCATTAAATGACTCCATATCAATTATGCTTCGATCGTATACAAGGGCGGTTCAGTACGGCAATCTGTTCCGGCAAAATACAAAAGCAATTTGTCTTACCGAAACAACAGGTTTTACTTCTGTATGGTTCCAGTTAAGGTACGGCACCATAATAAACACTATTGAACCGGGGAAGGAATACCCGCAGATATGTTTTAATTACATTCATCAAAATCCGGTGAATGAAGGTTTGGTAAACTCAGCTGAGGAATGGGAATATTCCTCCTACCTGTATTATTTGGGAATGCGAAACGGAAAAATATTCAGCCGGGAGCGAGTTGCAGAACTTGGATTGCATGTGTTCTGAATGGTCGGCTTCTGTAGCCTCCTGCTTTTCCCTATATTTGTAAACTGTCTCTCATATGAAATGCAGATTTTAGAAACAAACAGTATGCAGGAAAAAATATTCATCCATCAGTGGCTGGAAATGAAGCCATACAAAAAACAGGTGTCAACCGACAGTTATTACCTCCGTCTTTGCAATAAGGTAAGGCAGTTTTTTGCCGGCAGAAATTTTATGATACTGTCACAATACCTGAACAAAGAGCAGATAAGTGCCCTTGCCTGCTTCCTGACGTCCTGGTTTGAGGATGTGATATCCGAAAGCGGACTCTGGAAGGCATTTATAAATATGCATGAGAAACAGTATGGGAATAAATTGCCGTTCTACGATACCACCGATTATGTGGAAGGAGAAATCAATCAGCAGGATGTGGCTTTTTTAACCTGGTATTTTTTGAATACCATG
>JBEPWX010000303.1:0-4835 GCA_041642235.1 Mariniphaga sp. | reverse complement strand
ACCGCTTTCACAAATAAAATTCTGCTATTTGGGCGATGCCCGCAACAATATGGGCAATTCATTGATGACAGGTGCTGCCAAACTGGGGATGGACTTCCGGGCAGCGGCACCCAGGCAATGCCATCCATCGGAACAATTGATAGAGCAGTGCAGACAACTTGCAGGGGAATCGGGTGCAAAAATTATGATCACAGAGAACAAGGAGAAAGCTGTAAGTGATTGCGATTTTCTGTATACCGATGTGTGGGTATCAATGGGAGAACCGCAAAAAGTGTGGACCGAACGGATTGGGTTGCTTAAGTCGTATCAGGTAAACAAGCATATAATGGAACTTACAGGAAATCCAAACGTGAAATTCATGCATTGCCTGCCAGCATTTCATAATCGTTTTACCAAACTGGGGGAAGAAATATTCCAAAAATATGGAATAGAAGCTATGGAAGTCACCGAAGACGTATTTGAAAGCAAAGCTTCCATAGTATTCGATCAGGCTGAAAACAGAATGCATACCATAAAAGCAGTGATGGTGGCAATGTTGGCATGAACTACTGGTCCGGAAAAATAAATATAAAACATCCTTTTATAATCTGAGATCCGGCTTTATAACCGAAGTTAATAATAGTCTTTCTCATTAATTATCGCCGCTTCATCAGCTCCATTAACCCTGTCTTTTAGACATGGAAATGTAAGCATAGTTATCTTTTTCCAGACATTAAACGTCAGAACTAGATGTAGTACGCGATACTGTGCTATAACTATCAGCAGTTATTACCATCCTGCACATTCATTTAATCACATATACATCCAGTATGAGCCTGGTTACCTACTCTGACCTTTAGTTTGGAGAACTTCATATTCAGTCACCTGCACATAGGTTAAAAAACCGAAGTAATTCATACCTTCTTCAGATTAAACTCGCATTAAATTCGCAAAAATGCGAATTTAATCTGAAGAAACCCTGAAGAAGGTATAAACTGAATTCGATTTTAATAGTTAAACTGCATAAATGATAACTTTAATGACCTACTTTTAAGCAATCCTGGAATACTATTTCTTTTGAAAGTTCTGTTTTTTGGAATAATGATTTAAGGAAATTCAACTACTTAAAATAATAAAGTGAAAAATTTGCAACGAATTGGTCATTACAACAGGATAGATCGCCTGGAAAAAATTAAGCAGAAAATAAAAGAATCAGGAGAAATTTAAATGCATCCAATAAAGTACAGATCCACAAAATTGATTGTTGCTGCACAACGAGTCTGGTAAATTATATGGCTGAGTTGGCAGTTTCAGAGTCAGAGGACACAAATTTAAATCAATTCCTGGCCTCGTCCATTGCCTTCAGGTTTTCCTGAGGTGTCAAAACCGTAATCTCACATCCGGCAGAAAGAATGAACCTTTCATTCCGGTGTTTTTCAACGAGGCTGCGGCACAGACTGGATACCTCGTCGTAAGTGCTGTCTTGTATCAATACCGGGTTTATGTTTCCAGCGAGTATAACTTTATCACCTACAATTGAACGGGCATGAGCAATATCCACCTGCCAGTCGAGGTCAAGAATATCCAGGTTCAATTCGCAATACGAGGGCAACAAATGGTTGGTGTCACCGCAGATATGCAGTTTAATCTTTCCTCCCAGACTATGGATATATTCAATAAGTTCCTTATGCCTTTCTTTTACATACAGGTTATAGGTGTCGGTATCAATTTGTGAGCAAACGGCATCGCCCATGCCAATAATTTCACAGCCGGCTTCTATCTGGGCTTTGGCGAAATCCTTTGCAGTTACCATACATTTATCCATCAGCCGGTTGACAAAATCGGGGTCCATCATCAGTTGCATCATCATATTCTGCACACCTGCCAGATCACATGCCTCGGCCAAAGGGCCTTCAATCCAGCCAATGATGGGGATGTTTCCCTGTGTCTTTTTCGAAAGCAGCTCTCCAGCTTTAATACGGTCAAGCGTTCTTTCAGACTTGTAAACGTCCGGATTTTTAAGAGCAACGATATCATCGGCGGATTCCACCACATAATTCAGGCAACGGGGAACACCATTGGGTATGTATTTAATTTTAGCACCAAAAGCACTTGTTTCACGATATGGATCGGAAATGAGACCCAGCATATCGAGGCCAAACTCATCCATACAACGCAGATTTGCTTCTGCCAGTACATTGTAGTCGGAAGCAAATTCACCATAGGATTTTTCAATAAACCGGGCAGCGAAATACATCAAAATGGGCCTGAAAAGTACCTTGTCAGTTAAAGCTCCATCCTGCAGAAGTGATCTGAATTGTTCGATTTTTGTCATCGTATGTTTTTAACTTTTAAAATAAACAAATTTCGTTGAAACCTTCATCATTAATTTTGAGCAAAAAAATAACCCGCCATATCCGACAAGGACATATTTCAGATAATACATTATTTCTTTATTCCGATTCTTTCACAATCATCCGGAGGACAACACCGGTATTCCTGAGATTTTTCCAAAAGCTCTATTTGCTTTTTCTGCATATAATTTTCAAATTTTTTGCGATGCAGGTTCAGTTCAAATTCTTGTTGAAGAGCCGTTTCATATGTTTCACAATCATCAAAATATTCTCTAATAATAATTCCTGATGTCGGCAAACCGGTTCAAAAAAATCATCTGTTTCACAATACAAAAAAGTTAGGGTGTCAAATTATCTGAGTTGCTATCGTCGTCATAAACAGTAATAGTTCCCACGTTTGCAGTTCCTGAATATGTATGTGGTCCTCCTATCTGATCCATACCAGGAAAAAAGTCACTATTTATTCTAAAGTCACCGGCTACATAGTATTTTACATTATACGATATACTAACATCATAATCATGCTCATAAAAATCTGTAGCTGTGACTGTTGTTGAAGAACTAGAACCAGTTGTTGTTGAAGAAGAGGCTGATGCTGAAAGTTCAACTATACTATAGGTTAGTTTTGCTCCACCCGTAAGTGTTGTAGTCTGACTTCTTGTCCTTCCTGAGGAAGTTGTAAATTGTCCCTGTCTGGATCGTGTCCCTGTATGTCTGTACGTAAAAGTTATATCATATTCATCATCGACATTGTAATATTCATATGCACAATTTTGAAGAATTGCAGCAGCACGACTTGTAGTAGAACTTGTTCGACACCCAATAGAAAAGGAATCAGCATAAAAAAACCATTTATCCTCTACATGCATATTTAATACAGGATTTCTTGCCCCAAAACTCGATATAGCGGAACTTTCAATTCGTCGCAAATTACTATCAATTGTACTATTTCCTGAACTTCCAGTTGCGTTATTTAAAGGATCTAATGAGTAAGTATGTAATAATATGCTTGTGTCAATTGCTCTTTGAACAGAGTCAGTAGAAGGTTTAAACTTTTTATTTGATTGGTGATTTTTAACATATGGCGATGCACCTTGTTGAATTGTGTGAGTTAATTCATGAGCAATTAACTTTTTCCCATCAGTAGTAGTAGGATTATATTCTCCATTTTTAAAATAAATGTCTGATCCATACGTAAAAGCTCTGGATTGAATGCTTTCATTTAATTCGTTTGATTTATCATCATGGTGAATTCTAACATCATTAAAATCAGCTTGCATCGCATTACCCATAAATTGCCTGGTATTATTATCCAGTTTTTTACCCCCTCCTTTTGATGATTTCAATTGATTATAAAACCCCGATGTAACAGATAAAGCATCATTTGCAGTTTTTGATTGAATTGCTTTGTTCCGTTCATTTTGAGCTGAATTGGAAGCATTTTGTTGGTTATTCTTCTCGTCTTCGCTTATACTAATTTTTTCAACTTTAGCAGACATCATTTCACCAACCGTTTCATTTTGAATCTTCGGTTGCATCAAATTCTCTTCTGCTAAAGGTTGCATTCTTAACTTCGGTGTCATTTTCTCTTCAACCGGTTGCATTCTTAGTTTAGGTTGTAATTCATCCTCTTCTTCTTCTATTGGTTGTTGTTGTATGGTCTCGTTTACATTCATCCTCATCACTTTATCAGCAACATGGTCAGCTTCCTGTTCATACTTATCACCTGGTCGACCGATTTTCAAACGAGCCTGAACTAAAGATTTTGACTCACTTTGATTTTTCTCTTTTAATTGATACATAGCTTCAATTTTTAAAGTGTTCTCCTGCTTTTGTGATACTCTCTTCTTATTCCTTCAACGATATCATTGCCATTAATGATATTGCTGTTCCTACCCAGCGCCCGAAGCGAACAATGCTGGATGATATTGATGATGGCGCCCCCGGAAATTTCGTATTTTTTGGCAATTTCATCCAAATCGATATTTTTTTCCAGATCGACGGATGCAGAGAACCCATTTATCCAAATCCTGAAACGTTCTTCGGGCTTAGGCATCGGAAATTGAATTATAGATTGAAATCTCCGCATAAATGCCTCATCGATATTTCCTTTTAGGTTGGTTGCCAAAATTACTAATCCGTCATAATCTTCAATTCGTTGCAACAAATAGGAAATCTGCTGGTTGGCAAACCGGTCGTGTGCATCGCGTGTACTGGTACGTTTGCCGAACAAGGCATCGGCTTCATCAAAAAATAAAATCCACTCCTTGTTTTCGGCCCGGTCGAACAATTTGGCCAGGTTTTTTTCCGTTTCACCAATGTATTTCGAAACCATCTGCGACAAATCAATTCTGTAAACATCCCTATTTGTTTTTTTACCGAGCAAAGCTGCAGTGGTTGTTTTTCCTGTTCCGGGGGGGCCGTAAAAGAGCGATTTATAACCTGGTTTCAATATTTTTTCCATTCCCCAGTCCTTCATCAGGGTGCGGTGATGGGTAATCC
>JBEPWX010000302.1:0-4880 GCA_041642235.1 Mariniphaga sp. | reverse complement strand
CTGAAACATTTTGTTAACATCAATACAGGATCCTGAAATAAATTCATCACCTTTAACCAGCCCCTCAGTTACATCAATACGCAAAGCGTCTTCCTTCTCATTTAATAAACCCTGAATTTATGCAACCTGCAGGAACAATTGTTTTATAATTACACTTAAGACAGATAAACTTTGAGTCCTGTAGTAGCTCTTTTATTCTTTTACCAGCATCCGTGCAGTGAGTCTGCTGTGCTGTTCAAGGTAGATGTCTTTTTCTTTTACCATCCAGTCAAGTGTTTCTTCTGTATAATGTCTGATGGTAATAAGTGTCAGCCCGGTATTATACCGAATACTGTAATATGGATCCAATTCCGCCATTAACCAATCCCAATCGGCTTCGGCAGATTCCAGCACCAGGTTCAGGTCGATAGCTGACTGCTGCATCATAGTCACTTTCACCTTGTTTTCGATCAGAAAATTAACCACCCGGTCTATATCTTCAATGCTGATAAATGAAAAGTCTTTTGGTGAGAGTGTTATCAGCACCAGGTTTTCACGAATGATAAATATAGGGGGAAGATCAATTTTATGATCAATATCATGGATTATTGTACCTGTATTATCGGGAGCCAGAAATGATTTTACGTACAACGGAATTTGTTTGTTGTGAAGCGGTTTCATCGTTTTGGGATGTATTATTTTTGCCCCCGAATGAGTCATTTCAACTGCCTCCCTATATGACAATGCTTCAATCTTTGATGCCCCTGCCATTTTTTTTGGATCAGCACTCAACACACCCGGCACATCTTTCCAGAAAGACACACTTTCGGCATTCAGCACATTACCTAAAATAGCTGCCGTAAAATCCGATCCTTCGCGTCCCAGAGTTGTGGTCAGACTAGCCGGTGTTGAGCCTATAAATCCCTGTGTGACATATAATTTATGATTATCGAATGTGAAGGTTTTTGCTGATAATTCTTCAGTCAGCTCCCAGTCTACTGCAGCATCTCTGTAATTATCGTCAGTACGGATACAATTTCTTACATCTACCCATAAATTTACCTTTTCCGATATGTTCAGGTAATCACTAACTATTCTCGTTGAAACCAGTTCACCAAAAGATACAATCTGGTCGTATTCATAATCATAATCAAGTGAAGGTGTTTTTTTTAACTTGTTTTCAAGTTCAAAATAAAACGCTGAAACAGTTTGGGGAACTTGTCCGGTGCCAAATAGCTGGTCACAAATTTCACTGTGATAACTTTTAAATTGCCCAAAGATGTCCCATTTTCGTTCATTTTGATTAAAATAGGCTTTTACAAGAGTCTCCAGTAAATCGGTTGTTTTACCCATTGCTGAAATAACTACAATCAGGTCAACATCATGACTATTTAAAATATCCGATAAGTTTCGCACAGCTTCGGCACTTTTAACGGAAGCACCGCCAAATTTAAATATTTTCATTGTTTTTTTATTATTGTTAATTTGATGCAAAATAAGTAATTATTAAACACCCGATAATACCTAAACATTCTTTAAACAGACTTGTTGTTTAAAACAAATTATACATTAGCTTAAAATAGAACTTATGATAAAGGATATCTCGGCCAGAATTAAGTTGAACAATGGAGTTGAAATGCCAATGCTTGGATTAGGCGTCCTTAGGCTTAAAGAGGGTGGAGAAGTTGAAAATGCTGTTCAGAAAGCACTTGAACATGGTTATCGTTTAATTGATAATGCGGCCATTTACCACAATGAAAAAGGGGTAGGCAGAGGCATTAGGGCAAGCGGAGTTCCACGGGAAGAAATCTTCCTTAGTTCAAAGGTGGCAAACGATCAACAGGGATATAAGAAAACAATGGCTGCTTTTCAAAGAAGCCTGGACTGGCTGCAGACTGATTACCTCGATTTATACCTGATACATTGGCCAAAAGGAGATTTATCGCTGGAAACCTGGAAAGCGATGGAAGAACTGTACGAAAAAGGAAAAATTCGGGCAATAGGGTTAAGTAATTTCTGGATGCACCACCTGGAATTTTTCGTGCCAAAAATAAAAATAATGCCTGCTGTTAATCAGGTGGAGTTTCATCCGGAACTAACACAGAACGAACTGCTTAATTACTGTAAAAAACATAACATACAGCTTGAAGCCTGGAGTCCAATCATGCAGGGGAAAGTCCTCAAAATTCCCAAAATCATGGAAATTGCAGCCAAATATAAAAAATCACCAGTACAGGTAGTATTGAGGTGGGACCTCCAAAAAGGTGTAGTTACTATTCCCCGTACCGGAAAACCAAGAGAAATTATTTCCAATGCACAAATATTCGATTTTGAACTTAGTGAAGAAGATGTTGCCGAAATAGACAGCTTAAACCGAAATAAAAAAATATTTCCCTATTACGACCGTATTCCATTTCTGTTAAAGTACTTAATTAATAACAGGCGCAAATTACCCGTCATTTCAGAACTGATCAGGGCAACTGCCCACAGAAGCAGATACCGGATTAAACTTTTATTTGATAATAAGTTACAGCCTGCTTTAGTAAAAAATAAGACAATTGTCAACAAAAAATCAAAACTTTAATTGAATTGATCCTTTTACCTGCTACTTATTGCTGGCATTTATATTTTTCTCCTAAATTGATCACATTAACCTCGACTTGATCTTGAAACGTATTTTTGACAAAATAATGAATTTATAAAATCTACAAAAATACTAAAAATGGATATTTCATCGACTACAACATTGAATAACGGGGTAAAAATGCCCTGGTTCGGATTGGGTGTTTTTCGTGCTGAAGAAGGCACCGAAGTAGAAACCGCAGTCAAGGTGGCCCTTGAACACGGTTATCGCAGCATCGATACTGCGGCAGTTTACCAAAATGAAAGGGGAGTTGGGAAAGCCATCCTTGATAGTGGCATTTCACGGGAGGAAATTTTTGTGACATCAAAAGTCTGGAACAACGACCAGGGTTATGATTCAACATTTAAAGCCTTTGAAGAGAGTTTGAATAAACTTCGGACCGATTACCTCGACCTGTACCTGATTCACTGGCCAAAAGGAAAACGTTCGGTCGAAACCTGGAAGGCTATGGAGGAATTGTATGAAAAGAAAAAAATAAAAGCCATTGGCCTAAGTAACTTTTTGGTCCATCACCTCCGGGAGTTTCTGCCTGAATGCAAGATAGTCCCTGCAGTGAACCAGGTAGAATTTCATCCGGAACTTATCCAGCCCGAGTTATTGAAATATTGCCAGGAGAACAACATCCAGCCTGAAGCCTGGAGCCCGATTATGAAGGGGCGCGTATTAAATATCCCGGTATTGCAGGCACTGGCCGCAAAGTATGGAAAAACACCAGTGCAGATAGTACTTCGCTGGGATATCCAAAAAGGCGTGGTAACCATTCCAAAATCGGTTACTCCTGAACGAATAATTTCAAATGCCGATATATTCGACTTTGAATTGAGTGATGAAGACATGGCTAAAATCGACCGTCTCGATAAGAACAGTCGGATTGGCGCACATCCTGATACCATTAATTTTTAATCTTCTTTTTTCGCTCATCTCTACCTTACCAGTTTTATTACCGGCATATGTAATTGTATTCCTAATTTTTGAATAACAGAAAAATGAAGGGTATACCATCTGTGAGTCAGTAGTATTTCCTGAAATCTTATCGTTAGGGAATTCTTATTGATGTACTCATATTACTTTTAGAATATACCTGGTACAGATCAAACTCAATGTTGATTCAATATAAATTCAATTTAAACTCAATAATAATTCAATTATAATTGAATTTAATATGAGTTTATGCTGAGTTTGCGTTGAGTTTAATATTGCGAAAGTGAATCCCAAATCAGCTAAAAAAGATAGTGCAGAAAAATAGTTATCTGCTTTGTACTTTGCTATTGAAGTTATCAAAGGAAGGAGCACTTTCAGCCCTTAGGCGTGACTCTTCCCGGTCGAGGAACTTTTCGGGGTTGGGCCAATCGAATTTATCTATATCTGTAGAGTCGATGTAATCTTCAAAAATTCAGGAGCTGTTAAAGTATGTTCATTTGGCTTATCCAAATGATTTACCTTTGCAAACCAAAAAGCACAGGCAATATGTTTGGAAGGCAGACAATTGTATGGACCCTCGATTGGATAAATATCATCATAGATAGCAATTCGAAGCTGATTGATGCTGTTAACTTTGAAGTAGTTCATTATGCGAGGTTGGGCAGAAGGAACCTGCAGCCTTAACCAGGAAGCAGACCGATCGACCGACTGATAATGAATGGTGGCAAAAAAACGGTCTTTGTGGTTCACAATACTTTATTTAACTATCATTTACATTCCTGCTGAAAATGTTTACTTACAACTCTTCAAATTTTAATTTCAACGTATTTGCATACGTTGAAACCGGATTTAATGGCAAGGAAATATTAATTCCTTCGTTTGTCTTTCTCCACTGAATATCCTCATCTGACCCCAGTATAGAAATTACATTAATTTTTATTTCTTTTAAAGAATTCAGTGTTATTTCGGAACCCGGCCATTCAAGAAGAATAGCATATAAGGTGTTCCCTTTTCTGGTAAACCGGACATCGCCAGCAGTAAAATCGTATTTTTCTTCTTCTCTACCCCAGGAACCTATCTCTTCTACTGTAGGTCCTTCTCCATATACTTTCCACGGCCTGGTTCCATAAATAGCTTCACCATTGACTGACAACCAGAAGCCTATTCCTTCCAAACGTTCCTGCATCACCTCCGGGATTGTCCCGTCTGCCCTGGGACCAATATTAATCAAAAGATTTCCTCCCTTGCTGACAATATCAGCCAGATAATCGACCAATTCGTTAGTTGTCATGTATGCCTCATCGGGTGTCCGCCGGTTATATCCCCAGGAAGTAGG
>JBEPWX010000301.1:0-4884 GCA_041642235.1 Mariniphaga sp. | reverse complement strand
CGAAGGCAATATCAACAAATTCGGTAAAACGACCGGCAGGGATTCCATACTGTGCGAGCATATCGCGGTTGGCGTTAATCCGGACTTGTGGTATTTCAATCTGCTGGTCAACATTTACATCCACCAATCCTTCGATACCCGATATGGCGCTTTTAATTTCATTCCCGGTAACAAAAAGCCGGTTCAGATCGTTCCCAAACAGTTTAATGGCAATATTTGCCCTTGTGCCGGAAAGCATATGGTCGATGCGGTGGCCCAGTGGCTGCCCCACAGTAAAGGCAATACCGGGAATCCCGGCAAGCGTTTCCCTCACATCAGCCATGAACTCCTGCTGATGGCGTTTGTTCAATTGGAAATTGACATCAATCTCAGCGCTGTTGGTAGTTTGCGAATGTTCATCGAGCTCGCCCCTGCCTGTTCTTCTGGCGGTACTACCTATTTCAGGGATGTCCAGGAGTTCTTCTTCTACCAGATTTCCAATTCGGTTGGTTTCTTCCAGCGATGTTCCGGGAAGAGTGATCACCGACAGGGTTAAAGCGCCTTCATTAAATTCGGGTAAGAAGCTGCGGCCCAGGGTTGAAAAAACGAACAGTGATAGTATAAAAAGTCCTGTGATGGCAGTCAAAATAAGTGTTTTGTGGTGGAGGGCCCATACGAGCGATTTTTCATAATTGACTGAAAGTTTATGTGCCAGCCACTTATCCTTTTCATTTCGGGCAAGGTATTTTTCATCCGTAAGCAGCATTTTTGCCAGCAGTGGAGTGAGGGTCATAGCAACAATCAACGATACAAACAGTGAAACAATAAAGGCAATTCCCAGTGGTTGCAGCATGCGGCCTTCCATTCCGGAGAGGAAAAACAGCGGCAGGAAGGCAACCATGATTATAATGGTGGCATTTAGAATAGAAGCTCTTATCTCTTTGGAAGCCTCAAATACCACATTGAATGCCGATTGTTGCTCATTCCGGGGCAACTTCCTGTTTTGCCGTAACCTTTTGTACACATTTTCCACATCAATAATGGCATCGTCAACAAGGGACCCAACTGCTATGGCCATTCCGCCCAGACTCATAGTGTTGATGGTCATACCCAGGGCTTTCAGTACCAAAACGGCTCCTATTAATGAAAGGGGGATGGCAAGCAGGGATATCAGTGTTGTGCGGAAACTTCCCAGAAAGAAAAACAGGATAATGATTACAAAGATTCCTCCTTCTATCAGTGCGTTCTGTACATTCTTTACCGATTGTTCAATAAAACGGGCCTGGCGAAAAATGTGGGTATCCAGCTCCACATCAGGGGGGAGGCTTTTTTGCAGCTCGGTGAGGCTGTTTTCGATGCTCCGGGTTACCTCAAGTGTATTTGCACGAGGTTGCTTCGAGATGGAAATAATAATAGCCGGTTGGGCATTTTTTGAGGCATAGCCCATTTTCGGAGCACTGCCTGTCTTCACTTCGGCTACATCCCCAATCCGCACAGGCTTTCCATTTACCGACTTCACAAAGGTATTGGCAAGAGCCTGAACGTCAGAAGTACGGGCCATTCCGCGTATGACATACTCATTGCCAAACTGGCGCAATACACCGCCGGCGGAGTTTTGACTGATTGACCGGCTGGCATTGGCCAGTTCATCCATCGTCACCTGGTAGAAATGCATTTTCTGAGGGTTCGCCAGGACCTGGTATTGTTTGTAATCGCCACCGATGATGGTTACCTGCGAAACACCTCCTGTTGCAAGAATGAGTGGTTTTACACTCCATTCGGCAAGGGTGCGCAAGTCCATCATACTGGTACTGTCGGCCTGCATTCCTACAAAGAAAATTTCACCCATCACACTCGACTGAGGGGCCATAACAGGTTGCCCCACTCCCAACGGCATTTGTGATGCCACCGTTATGAGCTTTTCGGAAACAATCTGACGGGCTTTAAATATGTCGGTTCCCCAGTCAAATTCCACCCATACAAATGAAAAGCCGTGGGAGGAGGCTGAACGGACACGACGAACATCGGTGGCGCCGTTTACTGCAGATTCGATTGGGTAGGTAACCAGACGTTCCACCTCTTCTGAGGCCATGCCATGAGCATCGGTCATTACCACAACGGTAGGGGCTGTCAGGTCAGGAAATACATCCACGTCCATGTTGTTTGCAGTCCTTATTCCAAAAACCAGCAGCACAACTGAAGCAAGTAAAATGAGGTATTTGTTGTTAAGTGAAAATTTTATGATACGGTCTAACATGATTTTTTGTTTTTTAATGAACATGGCTTGAATGAGCATCAAGAGTGCCGGTTGCCTGTGCCAGTTTAATCATCGTTGCCCCGCGGCTTACAATCCGTTCATCCGGGGAAATTCCCTTTTCGATTTGAGTATTTATACCATCGGTTATTCCGATAATCACCCATCTTTTTTCAAACAGCTCGGGGGTTATCTGAACCCACAGAAAATAATTTCCCTGTTCTTCTACCAGGGAAGTATTGGGAACTGTAATTTCATTGGCACCGGAAAGCGTTTTGAGGTAAACCTCTACAAAGCTGCCGGGCATGAAAGCACCCTTGTTGTCAATTTCCATGTTTACCGGAATCAGGAAGTTGTTGGTGTTTGCTGCCTTCCCATAAGAAAGGATTTTTCCGTTCAGTTCTTCCAGTGTATAAGCTTTGCCGGATACCGTGTTACGGATATTGGCTGAAACGATGGCACCTAATGCAGGAGAATAACGTTGGGCTACATCAGCAGTCAGCACAAGGCTTTTATCTTGTGAAACGGTTAACACCGGTTGCCCTGCTTCCACAAAGACCCCGTTTTCCACAAATACCTGCTTTATAAATCCTGTCATCGGACTGGAAACCGACTGGCCTGCGGAAGTAAAGTTGCTTTTCAGATTGTCGAATACTGCTTCAGCATTCGCAAATTGGTTCCTTGCTTCCAGCAATTCTCTCTGCGAAATAATCTGGTCCTCCGCCAGAGCTTTCATCCGCTCATAATCAGCCTTTGCCTTTTCGAAGTTGTTTTTTGCTTCTGCATACCTTACCGACAGGTTGTTTTCAGCAAGGCTGCTTCCCGATATGGTAAAAAGTCTTTCGCCGGCTGCCACTTCTTCTCCCTCAAGTAAATTGCCGGAGGATATGTTTACAATACCACCTGTTTTGGCAACAATTACCGATTCACTTCCAACCGATGGTTTTACCAAAGCTGTTGTTTTAATCACCTGTCCAAATGGTCCTATCTCGGGCATTTGGGTTGCAAAATCAATTTTCCACGATTGCTCTTTGGTGAAGACAGTAGTATTTGTAAGGGGTACATTAACGTTTTCGGCGGCTTCATGTGCAGTTTGATGATTAGAAAAAACAGTAATTCCCGGAACCTGTACTTCAAAAGTTCCGCTTTCATTTTCAATCACGAAACGCAGCGAACCTTGTCCTGCTGTTTCAGGCTGAATGTTGAAACTGTATATCCCTTTGCGTGAAGGTGAATTTAACACCTGGGCCGACACATTGTCATCAACCTGAATTGAGGCTGTAACTTTTCCCATTTCTAATGGTTCAAATCCGGGTAACCGGGTAAAATGTGCCAGTACATTTGCGATTTCGCCAACTACAAAGGGATCGGCTTCAGCAAACACTTCAAAGTTGCTGCTGTATCCGGTGTACTGAAATTTTGACTCTTCATGTTCCTCATGCTGTTCTGAATCATCATCGTATTCATGGTTTTGTTCAGCATTTGTATCATGGTTGTGTTCAGTATTTGTATCATGACTGTGTTCAGCATTTGTATCGTGACTGTGCTCATCATTTGCATCATGACTGTGGTTGCTATGATTGCAGGATCCCAGGCTCAATGCCAGGATAATTAATATCAAAAAAATGCTTTTCATATGACTATGATTTTTTATTGTTCAAATGTTGCCTGTCCGGCAGTTAGGAATTCGCATATCCCGATATCAACAGGATTAAACATCAGGGATTGATGCGAATATATTCTTATGCTCATTTTATACCATTATTGTTTATTTTTTAAGGAATCATACAGAACTCGAAAGGGTCTGTTATTCCGTGCATATCTTATATGAATGTTCCCTGATATAAGAAAATTTAATCACACGTTAACGAATGATTCAGAAGTATAAAAATGATACTTATACGGCCGGGGGAGCCCGCAAACTTAATGAGCCGGATAATTGAAGGGAATATTGAGAATCTTTGGGAGCAGGTTTACCGGTTGCGTCATGAGCGTAGATTGCAGCCGGAGCGCTTCCGGTGTTTAAAACAGCAAAGTTAAGTACTTTCATACCGGAAGAGGCAGAACAAGTACATTCCTGCTTCCATTGGTTGTTGGGTATTGCAATAAGTTGACCTAACAGGCAGTATCTGTGGTTTATATCATTATGCGAATGGTCGTCATCAACCGGGTGGTTAGGGTTGGTATCATGATGTTGACAATCAAGTTTTTCAATACACACCTGATTACAGTGGTGGTGGTGAGGAATAATGGCATGAGCGAATACTATTAACCCCGCCAGAAACAGGAATAAAAATTCTATTTGTTTTCTATTTACCAATTCAATTTATTTGCCACAAAGGTATTATAAAAATATAAAACTTTAAAGTATTGGGGATGAAATGGCTCAACAGATTGGAGGATGCAAAGGTCAAATGGATGTATCACCTTCGACCTGTTCCACCCTCATTCTCTCATTTATTTCTTACGGGTTCATAAGGATGATCCGTTTATACCCTGAAAGCCTTGGTGTGCCGTTATCGGTTCCTTTTAAAATAAGATGGATGCCGGAATTTTTTTCCAGTTCAGGCATTCGAAATTCTGCCAGCGGGCCATCTGCGGGGGGGTGAAATTCGCCATTGAAGTTGCCGGCTTCAGGATAAACCAACCAC
>JBEPWX010000300.1:0-4886 GCA_041642235.1 Mariniphaga sp. | reverse complement strand
GGGGAGTGTGAACTAATTTCTGAAGAGCTGATATCCTGGATGGAAGGCTCTGTATCGCTGGCACCTCTGCATTATCCGGCCAATCTTGAGGGTATACGAACAATTCAGAAATATTTACCCGGAATTCTGCAAGCGGGGGTATTTGATACATCATTTCATTCTTCGCTGCCTCCACGAGCATTCCTTTACGGAATTTCACCCATTTGGTACAAGAACCACCGCATCAGAAGGTATGGCTTTCACGGAATCTCGCATAAATATGCTTCCCAAAAAGCCTGCGAATTAGCAGGATTGCCGGTTGATAACAGCAGGATAATATCTTGCCATCTGGGAAATGGAGCTTCGGTAGCAGCTGTAAAAAATGGTAAATCAATCGATACGTCTATGGGATTAACACCGGTGGAAGGTTTGGTCATGGGTAGTAGATGTGGAGATATCGATGCTGGAATCCTCATTTATCTGATGGAAAATTACCAGTTCTCTGCTAACCGAATTCAGAATCTTATAAATAAAGAGGGCGGACTGCTTGGTTTATCGGGAGTTTCATCTGATTACAGGGCTGTTGAAGAGGCTGCAGAAAAAGGAAATGCCTCGGCACAGACAGCACTCGATGTTTACCATTATCGTGTTAGAAAATACATCGGTGCCTATGCTGCTGCCCTGGAAGGGATAGATGCTCTGGTGTTTACAGGAGGCGTGGGAGAAAACAGCAGTAGGGCAAGAACTGAAATTTGTAAAGGATTACAGTTTTTGGGAGTTCTTCCCGATTCGGGGAAAAATGAAAATCCGGGGGCAAAAGATGTTGTTATCAGCAGGTTGGATTCACCTGTGACGGTGGTTGTGGTTTCTGCAAACGAAGAGCTGGAAATTGCCAGAGAAGTAGCTGCTTTAGTTGACTCTGATAATGACAGACAGCAAAAAATGTAAAATCATCAAAAAAAATTGATGAAAAACATAATTTAAACTGAGAAATGTTATCTAATTGTAGGAATGATTGTTCTAATTTCGTAGAAAACAGAATCTATGGAAATTCAAAATTTTAATGATTTACTGGAAGTCGTAAAGAAACAGCCTGAGAAAAGGCTTGTTACAGTAAATGGTGTGGATATTAATACCCTTGAGGCTTTGAATGAAGCAGTTGAACTGGGGCTGGTTTCAGCAATACTTACCGGGGATAGGGGAAAGATTGAAGAAACCTGCAGTGAATTAAAAATTAACGTCGGAAATTATAAGATCATGCACACAGGCTCAGACCGTGAAGCCGCTGAAAAAGCCGTAAAACTGATTCATGATGGTAAAGCCGATTTAATTATGAAAGGGATGGTATCCACCGATAAATTCATGAAAGTGTTGCTGAAAAAAGATTATGGGCTGGTTCCTTCCAATAGCATAATAAGTCATATTTCCCTGATGGAAAACCCGAATTACCACAAGCTTTTGCTGTTTTCTGATGCCGGTGTAATTCCATATCCCGATTTAAAACAGAAAATTAATATAACGGAATTACTGATTATAACAGCACAAAAGCTTGGAATTAAAACACCAAAAGTTGCGGTAATTGCCCCTACCGAACAAATTATTATTTCCATTCAGTCGTGCATGGATGGTGCCACCATTGCTAAAATGGCTGAACACGGGCAGATTGAAGGCGGACTGGTTGATGGCCCCATGGCACTCGATGTTGCCATAAATAAGGAATCTGCCTCAATAAAGGGTTTTTCTTCGCCTGTTGCCGGTGATGCCGACTGTTTGTTGTTTCCAAATATCGATGCTGCCAATGTATTTTACAAAACCAATTCAAAACTTTGTAAAGCCCTTATGGCAGGAATTATTGTAGGGGCCAAAGTGCCGGCCATTGTTTCTTCAAGAGGAGATAGTGAAAAAACTAAATTGAATTCAATTGCTCTGGCCTCCCTTATCAGCTAAGCAGACGTAAATTATGCATCGGATTCTTGCCATAAACCCGGGTTCTACTTCTACCAAATTTGCTGTTTACTTCGACAGTGAATGTATACTGAATAAAACTATCCGCCACCCAATGGACGAATTGATGCGTTATAACCAGGTGGTGGATCAGTTCGATTTCCGAAAAGGGTTAATTATTGAAACCTTGGTTGAAGAGGGAATCGATGTGGATTCAATAAAAATAATTATTGGCAGGGGAGGGCTGACTTACCCGTTGCAGTCGGGGGTATACAGGGTAAATAACCTCATGCTTGAGCATGTCCGCCGGGGGGTTCTTGGGCAGCATGCCAGTAACCTTGGGCCATTGCTGGCCGACTATATTGCACTGCAAATTCCCAACGCCAGTGCCTACGTTGCCGACCCGGTTGTTACCGATGAGCTTTCTGAAGTTGCCCGGATTGCCGGGCATCCTGTATTTGAACGGAGATCCATCTTTCATGCATTGAATCAAAAGGCTACTGCACGTGCTCATGCAAAAAAAACGGGAAGGAAATACGAAGAATTGAACCTAATCGTAACTCATCTTGGCGGAGGAATTTCTGTGGGAGCGCACCAAAAAGGCAGGGTGGTGGATGTAAACAACGCTTTCGACGGTGAAGGTCCTTTTAGTCCCGAGAGGGCAGGTACTTTACCCGTTGGCCAGTTAATTGATTTATGCTTCAGCGGTAAATACACCGAAGACCAGATCCGACGAATGGTGGTGGGTGAGGGGGGATATGTGGCTTACCTGGGAACCAATAATGCCAGAGAAGTGGAAAAACTGGCTGCATCCGGAAATGAAAAAGCCCGTCTGATACAAGATGCACTTTACTACCAGGTAGCTAAAAAAATTGGTGAAATGGCCGTGGTGCTTGAAGGAAAGGTGGATGCCATCCTGCTCACAGGGGGAATGGCTTTCAGCGTAAAACTGGTGAATGCAATCCGGGAAAAAGTAAAATTCCTTGGTCCGGTTTTCGATTATCCGGGGGAAGACGAATTGCAGGCCCTGGCAATGAACGCTTTGCTTGTAGCCAATAATGAGGTGGAGGTAAAAGAATACAGCGGTTGATTATGTAGGTAGCCATGGCTAAACAACCTGAAATTCAAAATGAACAGAATTGAATGGTCATTTAACCAATTTTTAAATTTTAATGGCAACCCAACATTCTATTAAAATAAAATCCTCCGGTTTTTGAAGTTTTATGTTGCCGGCATATTAATTGAATCGTATTGGTTCATTCCCTGGCTTTTAAAAAGAGTATTAAATAATTACCGATTTTTTTTATAAATGCTTATCATTGTAGAGAAAGATTTAATCAACTGAAATGAAAACAGTAATTCATATTTTAACTTTCCTTTTTTTTCTGATTATTTTATTTGCGGTTCATTTATCAGCAGCTTCCATTCCATCAGATGAAAAAGGTATTCCCCTGCTCGAAAATCCAATATCGGTACAATATCTTAAAAAGAACCTGTTGAAATCACAGCCAAGGCTGGTGCTGAATGGAACTGCAGAGCGTACACTAAGAAATGAATTAAAATCCAATCCTGTAGTCCAAAACATGTACAGTGCTATTCAGTTAAATGCACGTGATATTAAAAATCAGCCTCTCCTTGAAAGGGAACTGGAGGGTCGTCGGTTGCTTGCGGTCAGCCGCGAAATGTTATACCGAATGAATATGCTTGGAATGGTTTACCGGATTGAAAAAGATGCTGAAACACTGAATCGTATCAACAATGAGATTGTTGCTGTGTGTAATTTTTCAGATTGGAATCCTTCGCATTACCTCGATGTGGCTGAAATGGCAATGGCGGTGGCAATTGCCCTCGACTGGACTGCAGGAAAACTACCAAAGGAGACTATTGAATTGGCCCAGGATGCCTTGATTGAAAAGGGCATACTACCCAGCTGGCCTGAAAATGGCAACGCACCGGGGTGGGTGAATGGCAGCAATAACTGGAACCAGGTATGCAATGGTGGGATGATTGCCGCCTCAATTGCTATAGCTGAAAAAGATTACGAACTGGCGGCGAAAACGATTCATCGTGCCCTCGAAGGCCTGCCTCACTCCCTAGTGGAATATATGCCTGACGGAGTGTATCCTGAAGGTTCAACTTACTGGAGCTATGGAACAAGCTTTTCTGTAGTTACAGCTGCGATGCTTGAAAGCGCTTTTGGTAGCGACTTTGGCCATCTTGATTATCCAGGCTTTAAGGAAAGCGCCATCTTCAGAGTGCTGTGTAATGCACCGTCAGGTTGGTACTATAATTTTGCTGATTGTGGCGACAAACGGAGTAATCAGGGAGATATTACCCTTGCCTGGTTTGCCACAAAAACAGGTAACCGATCTTTCTTTGAAAAAGAACGTTTTCTGCAGCCTCCCGGAGAAATGGGTAAACTATCGAGGCTTGCAGGTGCTGCTTTAGTCTGGCTGGCACAATATGAAGAAATGGGGGAGGTGGAAATTCCCACTGAATGGAAGGGAAGAGGTGCTAATCCAATCGTTATTTTTACAGGAGGAGAAAACAATCCGCATCAGTATTATTTTGGTGGAAAAGGAGGCCGGGGAATGGTTAATCATGGTAATATGGACGGCGGCTCTTTTATTTTTGAATTGAATGGTGTCAGATGGGTTATCGATCCCGGCAATCAGGGATACCATGATCTCGAACGTGAGGGATTTGACTTGTGGGGAAGGTGTCAGGATTGCGAACGCTGGACATTGCTTACCAAGAATAACTTTGGGCACAGTACCCTCACTGTTAACGGTCAGTTGCACATGGTGGATGGTCTGGCTGCTATTACTGAATTCAAAAAAGGTGATGTGCCTTCTGCAACCATTGATCTGACGCCAACTTTCGAAGGACAATTGAAACGTGCCAGTCGGACATTTACTAAAGACAGCGAAACTTCTCTGGTAATTGAAGATGAAATTGAACCC
>JBEPWX010000299.1:0-4901 GCA_041642235.1 Mariniphaga sp. | reverse complement strand
TCATTTTACAAGGGCCTGTAGCTGGTTAAGCCTTTGTGCAATTTTCAATTATTCATCTGTTCGCCAGATGCTGAATCGATCATTTCCCGGATTTCAGACCTGACCAGTATCCTCGGATATTTATGTTGCATGAGGAATATAAATTTTACTGAATCCTTTTTTTCTCTTCCTCTGCCCCTGATTTTATATTTACGGATTTCATTTTTGTATTACCGAAAGGATGACGGTAGGTTATATTTATCGCTCTCCTTCCCGAATTATACTCCCACCGCGATCTAAAGTTTTCTATTTCAATTTCAGATATCCAGGTACTGGTTTTAAATACATCGTTAATAACCAAAGCAACCACGGCATCAGTTTTAAATTTCTTTTGAATTCCCAAATTCATAGCTCCGCCTGTAACTACTTTTGTAAATCCCCTCATCACCGGCGACTGGTAAAATCCGGAAATTTCGGCGGATAAGCTTTCCGTCATTTTTAATGTATTATTTATCGTTAATGTGACGTTATTATTTTCATTTTGCAGGTTGTTCTCCAGGTGTTTTGTTTCCAGAAAAGTATGATATACCGATATATCGTTTTGGATTTTCCACCAATCTGTTACGGATAATGGAAAGTTAAAGCTAATGCCATAGTTTTTGGTAAATTTCATATTTTGGGAACGATAAATTACTGAATTCATTTCCGGATTGAATTCAGATTGGTAAGATGCAATAGTATTATTAGTGTGGCTGTATCTGAGTGTAACCCAAAATCTCTTTCGAATAAAACTCAAATCAAAATGATCGCTGATTGCCGGATTTAAAGAAAGGTTTCCGGCTACAAACGTGTTCAGCCCAAAGAAAAAAACATACGGAGCCATATCATTATATGTAGGTCGGGAAATTCTTTTACTGTAGGTAAATTGAACTTGTTTTTCTTCACTAACCTGATAGGAACTAAAAAAAGTGGGGAAAAGATTTCCATAATGCCGGTCCAACAAGCATTCATCATTTACTGTGTAGAGATATGTATCAGTAAATTCATACCTCAATCCACCATGAAAATTCCATTTTGACCCGCCGTTCCATTTCATCATAAAATAAGCCGCATAAATCTTTTCATCAAGAGAAGAATTACTGGTAAAGAATGGATCGGTTTTCATTTCATTCTCAATCATTCTGGTTACTTTCACATCATTCGTAAAACCCGACAATGTTCCTTTTAATCCTGCTTCCATGGAAAATTGCGGGCTGATTTGGTTCGAGTAATCCAGTTTAGCAATCCGGAATTGAATGGGGGTTCTTTTTTTTGATATAACCAACTGGTTTTCAGTAATTGGTGAATTGTTGTTTTTCCGGGTATTATTGTAGCTTGCAGGATTGTTGTTAAGGTAATACAAATAATCAACCGATAAATGCAATTCCTGTTGTTCGGTAAAACGATGGTTAAGCCCAAAGCCTGCACCACCGCTTTTCCAGATATCTAAACCATTTATCTTCATTTCGGTGGTAAAGATTGAATCGATGGAAGGTATAAAAAAATTAAAAGTTGTTGCTGTATTATCCCACTTTCTTTTATATCCGGTTATCTGAAAATTTAATGTGGTTTCTGGGGTAATTTTATATTCGATCCCGGCATTAAGGTTTTGAACAGTCGTTTTAGGATCTCTTATACTTGAATCTTGATCGGTTTGGATGAAATCCTCTTCTTGCCGGAAACTTACTATTTTAGATAAATGCGGATTATGATCGTACAGGAGAGAGTAATTCAGAAAAATATTCAACCGTTCGTTTCTGTGGTTAAGATTAAAATTACCACCCAAAGTTTCAGCTTTGTTATACCCAATGGTTAACCCAAACATGCCGTTTGTGCCTGAATCGGGATTTTCCTTTATTACTATATGCACAATTCCGGCATTGCCTTCTGCATCGTATTTGGCAGGAGGCGTTGTGATCAGTTCAATTTTTTGAATATTGGCTGCGCTCATTCCATCCAGCATCTGAAATATCGCTTCAGCAGGAAGATGATTAATTTTATTGTTTATCATGACTAAAACTCCTGTTTTACCGTTCATGGATATATTCCCGTTCTGCCGGTTTACCAATATGCCCGGGCTTTTCTCCAGGACTTCCAAAACAGTATTTCCGGCAGAAGTAATACTGTTTTGAACGTTTACAATTGTTTTACCTGCTTCTTTTTCAAATACCGGTAGTTGACCTTTCACTGTAATTTCGCCCAGTTCATGCATATTTTCCGAAAGGGAAATGGGAGAAAGAGAAACTTCTTTTTGGGAAGGGGCAACTTCAACTGAAGAATAATAAGGGTTGTACCCCAGCATGGAAACATGAATATGATAGGTACCCGGTTTAATTTTCAAGTTGAATTTACCGTCTTCACCGGTTATTGTGCCCGCTGCCAATGCTGAGTCGGCCGGTTGCAACAATAATACACTGGCAAAAGGTACAGCGCTATTGTCGGGTGCCAATACTTCTCCCAGCACCGTAACCTGGGCTGATATTCGACAGGATGTAAAAAGTAAAAAGCAGAAGATTGGGAAAAAGGGTTTCCTAAGAATTAGGATGGTTCTTTTTTCTTTTTTAAAAGTTCCATGATTAATTATTGGACGTTTTGATGTCATATGGGTAAAATTTTGACTTTAAATGAGATACATAGTCAAAATTAAACCAAAGTCAAGTTCCCTGTTTTTCTTAAAAGCTCATGTTTTTTTCTTTTTGGCTAAATTTTATGGACGGATAAAAAAATCTTCTGGTTTTAATTTGAAATCGGTTGGATGTAAAAAGATTGATGGCCTGAAAAATTGCTCATACCATTTCACCGGAGAGGTTTTATAATATTCCTGAAATTCCCGTTTAAATGACGCAGCATATAATCCATAAAGCTGCTTTTAAATACCTACTTCAATTTATTGCAACTCAAAACCACTCTTTTTCTACCCGCCAATATGAAATGTATGGATGTATTTTAGCGTTATAGTCCTGAACTCGGAAAACGGGAGCAGCGGATCTTTTTTCCCTTTGTTGTTCAACATTTCATTGTAAACCAGGTACAAATCGTTTCCATCTTTTGGATTGTAACGCAGACGGAAATTGAACAAACTGATTTGTGAAAGTGAATTGTATTGCACAAAAGCATTCATACTGAGTTTTACATTTAGCGAGGATGAAATTTTAAACCGCCCAACATGTGAAATATAATCAGGTGAATTGCCAAAGTTGATTCGGTTAAATTCATAAAAACCATTCAGGGTAATGTTTTTTGAAATGGTGTAGGTAGGCGTAACTGAAGCTGAAAAACGTTTTCCCTCATAAAAATTTCCGTAGGTTAAATTAAAAAATGAACTGAGAAGTTTCACACTTGGAGTCCGGTAAAGTATGGTTAAATCATTATTTACGTATTTTCCCGATTGTATTACAATGTCACGGCTAAGGTTAAAGGCAACCGGCGGATTGTCAAGAAAACGGGAATAAGTGAATTGCACGCTGCTGCGGTTTTTCCACTCCAGTTGAACAAATGGCGATACCAAAAAAGTTTCCAGTTGGTTTGATGTATTTGAGAAATATGCCTGCGAATTGACCGTAAATTGCAGGTAGTAAAATGAGGATTTATCACCCGGACGCCAACCCCAGGAAATGCGGTCGCCAAATGCCTTGAAATTTTTTCTCATTTCAAAACCAAGTCCGGGTTCGTAGTTCAAATCGACCTGTGAGTAACTCAACGAGTAATTAAACCCAACATTAGACTGATCCTCCCACTGCAAATAAATCCGGTTTCTGTCTTTCAGAAAATTTGATTCCGAATCAAATTGCTGTGATTGCCGGCTTTGGGCAAGGTTCACTTTCAAATAGTCATCTTTGAAAAGATTGATAATCCCGTCCAACCCGTAAGTCAGGTTGGTGTTTCCGGTAAAATCGGTTCGGGAAGTTATTATTCCTCCTACATAAGAGTTGTTTTCCGAAATTCTTTTTCGTAACCGGAGCACGCCGAAATTTTCAGAGGGAAAATCAAACTGTTCACGCGACTGCATGGTCATTGCGCCAACATCAAAACTTTTTATCCGGCCAACCAGGCGCACTCCGCCCCACAAGGGAATAAGGTTTCCCTCGTTGATTCCGATTCTTCTGCTGTAAAACAAGCGGTTATTGTTTTCAAAACTAAATTCCATAATGCTTGAACGCTCCAGGAAAAACCTTCTTTTTTCAGGAAAAAATAGGGAAAACCGGCTCAGGTTAACCACCTGATCATCGGCTTCAACCTGCGCAAAGTCTGTGTTCACGGTAATATCCAGGTTCAAATTGTTCGAAACAGCATGTTGGATATCCAATCCTGCATCAAATTGGTTAGCAGATACTTTTTCAAACCCCTGGGATTCCGGCAATCTGCTATGGAAGTACCCCAATCGTGACAATACATAAGGCGAGGTAAACCAGGGCCTTTTATTCTGAATTCCGGAAAAACTGACATCTTGTGCCTGAGATGGTTTAATAAAGCTCCAAAACCCCCAGTCACGGGGAATTGCGGGATAAGTGTCAAGTTGCCTGCTGTGCGGGCGATACCGAAAGGCGATTAACCCCATTGTAGTCTTGTCATTTTCTGTTTGAAAACGGAGGCTGCTGAAAGGAATTCGGGCTTCCGCCATCCAGCCTTCATCGTTTAAAGAAACTTTCGCTTCCCAGTAAGCATTCCACGATAAATCAGTGGGTTCTGAACCTTGCGCATCTTTTCTGACACTGATATCAACACGTGAACCGGTAGGAGATACGCTAAAGAACAACGCATTTTCATTGTCGTTGTAAGTATCCAAAACCAGGCTCACATTATCCATTGTCATGGCCAGTTTATCCCGCTCGAAATAAGGAGTTTGGATGTAAGAAGGATCATCATAGCATATAGCAGAGAAA
>JBEPWX010000298.1:0-4908 GCA_041642235.1 Mariniphaga sp. | reverse complement strand
GCACCGATTCACCTGTAAGAGCAGCCTCCTCCACCGACAGATTCTTTTGCTGCATCAGGCGCATATCGGCAGGCACCCTGTCGCCGGCTTCCAGCTCTACGATATCCCCCGGAACAATTTCGGATACAGGAATGGATACTTTACGCCCGTCGCGGTGAACAGTTGCATTTTCAGGTACCATTTCACTTAATGCCTCAATGGCTTTCCCTGCTTTAAATTCCTGGATAAATCCGATTATGGTATTGACCACCACCACTGAAAGAACAACAAGGCCGTCGGTAATCTTTCCAAGCAAGACTGCAAGTAAACTTGAACCGATTAAAACCCAAATCAAAGGATTGTTGATTTGCCTCCACATTAATTTTAATGCACTGTCCTTTTTCTTTTTCTCAATTTGATTTGGACCATATTTCTGAAATCTTTCTTTTACTTCTTCTTTTGTTAGTCCAGCTTTTGAACTTCCAATTTCTTCTGCTACCTGCTTAAAGCTCTTTGCGTGCCAATTAACCGGTTCCTGCATATTCTTTTTTCCTTCTAATTAATTATTGTAAAGTTAGGTAATATAAACAATCCAAATGAATAAGTTTTTCACTAAACATCTGTAAATTGATATCAAATTAATAAATTAGCTCATAGTAAAAACCATTAAAATGAATAATCCATTGAATAAAAATCGTCGAAAATTTGTAAAATCAGTAGTTGCTTTTCCCTTTTTTGGAGCATCTGTCTTTCCTGATTTTCTTTCGATATTTGAAAAAAACCAGGAACAATTATCGCATAAGTTTAAACTTAGCCTGAACCTCTACTCTTTTAATGATTTACTACGAAAGGGTGAAGTTGATTTATTTGATATGCTGGATTTTTGCGCCAAATATAATTTTGACGCAATTGATCCAACGGGCTATTATTTCCCGGGCTATCCCGAGCCACCCCGAAAGGAGTTTATCAATGAATTTAAAAGGAAAGCATTCATACTTGGCCTTGATATAAGTGGAACAGGTGTTCGAAATGATTTTGCCAATCCAGATCCCGCAGTACGGGAAGCCGATAAAGAAATGCTAAAAAAGTGGATTGAAGCCGCTGCTCTGCTGGGAATTCCCAATTTACGAATATTTGCAGGCATCCACAGGCATGAAGGGTATTCCCGCAACCAGGTTTTTCAATGGATGGCCGACGACATAAGGGAGTGTTGTGAATATGGAAAACAATTTGGTGTTATGATTGCCTTGCAGAACCATAACAATTTCCTTTATACTGCAGCTGATGTAGACCGGATATTTCACATGGTGAACTCAGAATGGCTGGGATTAAACCTCGATATAGGCAGCTACCGGCAACATGATCCTTACGAAGAAATTCAGAAAAACATTCAGTATGCAGTAACATGGCAAATTAAGGAAAACGTTTGGATTGATGGGAAGGAAACTCCCACCGATTTCAAAAAATTATTTGGCATAATAAAAAATGCTGGTTATCGGGGTTACCTGCCGCTTGAAACCCTGGGGACCGGAGATCCTTATAAAAAGGTGCCGGTTCTATTGGAGAATGTAAAAAATGCATTGCATACATTATCAATATAAAAAATAGATTACTTAAAAATAGACAGGATTCACTCCTTTTTCTGAGGGAATTGATATATCTTCTATAACTGTAACTCATACATCAGATAATCGAAAGATTGCCGGATAATTCATTTTAATTACCTGGTTTTAAAAACAGTCTCATTTTTTTCCACTTAATAAAATACAATTTGCTAAATTGAGCCGCATAAATAAAAAAACCAATTAAATTTTTAAAATGACAGTAAGAAGAGAATTTATCAAAAAGAGTCTTGTTGGAACAGCAGGTATTGCCATTGGAGGCTTAGGGTTAAGTGCTAAATCGTATGGTTCCATTATAGGATCTAATGAAAGGGTAACCATGGCAGTTATTGGAATCCGTGGTCAAGGCAATGGTCATATCAGCAGGTGGTGTTCCTTAAAAGACAATCGAAATGTTTTTTTGAAAACCTTGTGTGATGTAGATGAAGAATTATATGCTGGAAGGGTTAAAAAAGTTCAGGAGGAAATAGGCACGAGGCCTGTAACCGAATGGGATATGCGACGTGTTTTTGAAGATAAGGAAATTGATGCTGTTTCATTTGCCACACCAAACCACTGGCATGCTTTGGGAACCATTTGGGCTGCTCAGGCAGGTAAACATGTTTATGTGGAAAAGCCTGCATCACATAATGTATTCGAAGGTCGCAAAATGATTGAAGCTGCCCGAAAATATAATGTGCGGGTACAGGTTGGCTATCAAAACCGTTCCATTGCCAATGTGATGGAAGCTATGAAATTTCTGCATGAAGGGGGTATCGGGGAAATTTACCTTGCAAAGGGATTGTGTTATAAACCACGCGATTCATTTGGCATCTCTTCCGATAGTATGCCACCTAAATCTCTTCATTACGATATGTGGCTCGGACCTGCTCCTTATCGTGCCTATAATGAAAAACGGGGTCATTATAACTGGCATTGGCATTGGGACACCGGAAATGGCGATACTGGAAATCAGGGACCTCACCAGTTTGATATTGCCCGCTGGGGACTTAATAAAAATGAACATCCTGTTAAAATATACAGCACAGGTGGTATATATGGTATCAATCCCAGGGAATGCTCACAGGAAACTCCAAACACACAAACTTCTTTATTTACTTATAGTGATGGAAAAGTTTTGGAATTTGAAACACGTGGACGTTTTACACATGGGGAATCAAGTCTCAATATTAAAATCGGTAATATGTTTTATGGAACAGATGGTTATCTTGAATTGAACGGTAGTACCTGGAAAGCGTTCAGGCAGAGAGAAAAAGAACCATTTGCAGGCTCAGCAAAAGAAACTTCAGAAATACCACAGGATCCTACTTTCAGAGCTGCCCCTGGTGGTACAGAACACTATGCAAATTTCATTGATGCTATCCGTACAGGAAGTAATTACGATCTGAATTGTGATATCCGTGAAGGTCATTATTCTTCAGCATTGCCTATTATTGCCAATATCTCATACAGACTTAGGAGAGAGCTGAATTTTATGGGAGAGTATGAAAAGTTCGCCAATGATTCAGAGGCAGATATTATGCTTTCACGCAATTATAGGAAACCATATGTTATTGGAAATGAGGTTTAAGTAACTTATGTGAGATTGATGGTGATTCCTGATTACAATAAAAAAATCCCGGGGCCTCTGCCCCGGGATCAAAACTAAACCTAACTAAACCAAACTTATGAAAAAACAGCAAATTGTTATCCTTAAAATTCTTTTAAACAACTAACTATTGAACGTTTAATTGTTTTCATAGCTATAAAACTATAATCAATTTATATGCCAAAACTGGTCTTTTATGCTATTTAAATTTAAAAAAAAATATAAAAAATTTCTCATTTTTATTTAATTAGCTGTACTATAATGAAATAAAGAATAGGAATTAAGTTGCCTTTTAAACTGTTAATTTTTTTTCTTCTTTAAAAGGAAATAATTTGTTTCTCCGTCTGTGTGTTTATTCTAAATCAACAGAAGTGCAATCATTCAATCCTAAAAAATAGATATCTTTGCGAAAAATCCTAAGAGTAGATTTTTAATAAAAAGAAGAAATTGATTGGATGAATAAAATACGCAATTTTTGTATTATTGCCCATATAGATCATGGAAAGAGCACACTGGCAGACAGAATGCTTGTTTTTACCAAGACTGTTGGTGAACGTGAAATGCATGACCAGGTGCTGGATAGTATGGATTTAGAGCAGGAACGTGGAATTACGATTAAAAGCCATGCCATCCAGATGGATTATGAATTAAATGGTGAAGCCTATAAATTAAATTTAATTGATACACCTGGGCATGTGGATTTTTCGTATGAAGTTTCGCGGTCAATAGCTGCATGCGAAGGTGCATTGTTAATAATTGATGCCACACAGGGCATTCAGGCACAAACAATTTCAAATTTATATCTCGCACTTGAGCATGATTTGGAAATTATTCCGATACTAAATAAGATGGATCTTCCAAATGCAATTCCTGAGGTAGTAGAAGATCAAATTATTGATCTTATTGGATGCGATCATGAGGATATTATTCATGCCAGTGGAAAAACCGGCATGGGGATTGAAACAATCTTAGAACGGATCGTAGAAAAAGTACCACCTCCATTAGGTAATCCGGACGCACCGTTACAGGCGCTAATTTTTGATTCAGTATTTAATTCTTTCAGAGGGGTTATAGCCTATTTTAAAATTGTAAACGGAACGATTAAAACCAAAGACCTGGTAAAGTTTGTTGCTACGGGTAAACAATACAATGCCGATGAAATAGGTGTCTTAAAACTGGGCATGGTCCCTCGTAAGATTCTTTTAGCAGGGGATGTGGGATACATAATGTCAGGTATAAAAACAGCCAAAGAAGTAAAAGTAGGCGATACAATTACACATGTTATTAACCCTTGTCAAAAAGCAATTTCCGGATTTGAAGAAGTTAAACCTATGGTTTTTGCAGGTATTTATCCGGTAGATGCCGATGATTATGAGGATTTGCGCAATGCCATGGATAAGTTGCAACTGAATGATGCATCGCTAACTTTTGAGCCTGAATCATCGGCAGCTCTTGGCTTCGGTTTTCGTTGCGGATTCCTGGGGCTACTGCATATGGAAATCATTCAGGAGCGGCTGGAACGGGAATACGATATGAATGTTATAACCACCGTCCCAAACGTTTCCTATAATGTTATTCTGACTAATGGAACAATTGAAAAGGTTTATAATCCTTCTGGTTTGCCAAATTCGTCGGTAATCGATACAATAGAGGAACCATACATCAGGGCAAGTATTATCACATCTGCAGAATTTATTGGTCCGGTTATGAACCTTTGCC
>JBEPWX010000297.1:0-4912 GCA_041642235.1 Mariniphaga sp. | reverse complement strand
ACGTGAACCGGTAGGAGATACGCTAAAGAACAAAGCATTTTCATTGTCGTTGTAAGTATCCAAAACCAGGCTCACATTATCCATTGTCATGGCCAGTTTATCCCGCTCGAAATAAGGAGTTTGGATGTAAGAAGGATCATCATAGCATATAGCAGAGAAATAAAGAAATTTTTCATCGTACGCCACCCGAAATGCAGTTCGGGTGCCTGGCTCAGGTGAAAACGCCGGCCAGTGGCCAGTAAGTGGCAATATATCTATGGAACCCCATTCCAGCGGATCTACAACTCCATCAAAAAGGATTTCCTTTTCCATTTTAGTTACCAAAGTCCTGTTTCCATACCAGGAATTCGCCGGTGTATTTGGTTCATTTTCATTCACGGGCTGGCACCAAATTATTTCTGGCAGAATGATAAAAATTATATATAAGTGACGCTTCATATGTTGACTCACTAATAAAAAATTAATGGTAGATACCCAGGTTTTCAAGCTTTTTACAAATTGTAAACATGTTGTTTGTATCGGATGGTAGTATAAAATCGTTGGAGATTGCGGACTACTTTCCTGTCCAGTTACACCAAACTTGATGCGTGCAGAATTTTGACACAAATATCTAAACAACAATATTTTATACCGCTCATAGGCATTGTTTTTATTCATTCTTACTATGATGCTTGGAATTAAGGTAATGTTCTCTGATTAAATCTCTTCCAAAGTCTCCATCAAAATCTCGCCACACTGTATGAATGTGATTGGCATCGTTCTGGGTGTTATCAAACTCAATTAGAAAGGTTTTTCCTTGAATTCTGTAGTAATGCGCTTGTCCATTTGTTAACGCACCTGCCCAACCAAATCTGATTTCATCGAATTCTTCATTATTAATCTTGTTTTCTCGTTCTATGGCAAGATTACCAGGGATTGAACTTAAATATTCTTTTAGCAATTGTTTTAACAAATCCTTTTGTTTTGCATTTAATTTATTTGCCTCAATACCAACAGGTCTCAAGGGGCTTACTTCGGTAGCATTTGTTGTGACGATATCAAGGAAGGAAATATCTTGAAAAATTGCCTCTTCTTTTTGCTTGTCGGAAAGTGCGTTTATCAGTTCCATGGCTAGGTCCTCTTCTCTGTTCAATGTCCTTTCGCCTTTTCTACTGCCCTCTGGGATAGTAGCCGGGCTGGCTCCAAAGAATCTTGGTGCAATCGATAATTTGCCTTTTGATATGGTAAAATTCAATGACAAATGGTGTCCTTCAAACGACCATGCCCAAAGACTATCTGTTCTGGGATTTCCATAGATAGCAATAAAGTAAGCCCCCGCATTTCTAAAATCGGGATTGCCCCCCAATTTGACCAAGACATTTTCCAATTCTATAATTTTCTGAGTCTTGTCGTACCCCGACTCACTTAAGAATGACTGGAGCATTTGTAAAAATGCCATTTTCTGATTATCATTTAATTCACCAAGTTTTAACCCGGTTCTCGGCCACATCTTCCCTGGTAAATAGTGCCAGGTCTTTCTCGACATGTCATCGAAAGGCATTATAAGCCGGCTTAATTGCTCACCATCCAAGGATTCCAAAAATTTTATCGTTGGATTATTTCTATTTAAACCAATAAAGCCAAATGATAAGGCTAATGTTAAAGCTATTAGTATTGTCTTTTTCATTTGTCGGTAATGTTTTTATAATTCTTTCTACAGTAAAAAAATTATGAAACGTAGGGATGAAGGTATGGCGCCCGGTATTCTCTTTTCAGCATGTTTTGTGCAGCCTTATTATTTTTAATATTCATTGTTAATTTATCAACAGCGATTTCCGCTTTTACCTGATATGCCAGGTCTCCGTAAATTACCGTTGAAGTGGAATTAAACGCGTCGGTAAGTGTATTTGAAATGCCTCTATCTGATTTGTTTCGAATTCCTTCTGCAAATTCATTAAAGAGATTGTTAATCATATTATGGTAAACCTGAAGATATTCAGTTCTATCAGGATGAAATCCAACATCACCATATGAAATTTTTTCACTGTTGCCGGCCGGATAAAATTCCCAGCTTAAATCACCCTGAAAAATGGTTCCCTTTTCTCCATAATAAAATGCGCCAATGTTATGATCAATGTTTGCAGCAGTGTAGCCATAAGATTTTTCTGTCCAGTTAACAGGCAATCCGTTAAAATTAAAATGAACGTCAAGATAATCCGGATTATCTTGTGTGAAGTTTTTGGTAATTCCGCCACTAGCAGCTATTGTATCGGGGAGGTCCAGGTTCAAAATTTTTCTCACATTATGAATGTAGTGAATACCCCAATCCATCATAACTCCCCTGTTGAAAACATACTGGCCTCTCCAAACCGGGTTATATCCATTTTGCTGGCACAGATATCTCGTTAATGGGGCAGGGCCGCAAAATTTTTCAAAATCGATGGTTTCAGGAACCGGTTTTTCTACTAAAATTCCATTTTTATGGTGAATATTTACCTGTACCTGCAAAATATTTCCTGCTTCTCCACTTTCTATAAATGTTCTAATCTGATCATTTGTATCCAGCGTAACCCTTGGAAAATCAACCTGTACCACGTTTTTCGCTTTTCGCCAGGCATCAACCATTGCCTGCCCTTCTCTTATGTCATAGGATATGGGTTTCTCGAGAAAAACATCTAATCCTGCCCTGCAGGCATCTATAAATTGCAGGGCATGCCAATGTGTGGGCGTTGCAATAACAATGGCCTGCAATCCCGGCAACTTATACATTTCACGGTAGTCTGAAAAAAGTTCTGGCTGTTTATGACCACCTTTTACAACAATATCCGAAGCTTTTTTTAAAGCACCGGAATGAATGTCGCACAAAGCCACAACTTCAAAATGACCGGTAGCCATCAAATTAGGCAACAAATAATCATTTCCCCACCATCCGGTCCCCAGAATTGCAATTTTAATTTTTTCTTTTGCCCCCGGAAAAGCAAAGGGCAATACCAACGAGCTGCTTAAAACAGCACCTGATTTTAAAAATTTTCTTCTTTCCATGATTACTAAATTTTGTTTTCTATTGTACTGATATAATTCGCCTGATTAATTTTTTTATGTATTGCCATTTGTCTTAACTATTAAATGATGAGACGGCGACTACATCTTTATGCAGTATTTTCCATTGTCCGTCTGTTTTAATTAATGTTCTCGTCTGCTTATCAGTCCAAATAAAAGTTCTTTTTAAAAAATTATTGAATGAGCTTTTATCCGGATCCGCTTTGGCGTAAAAGGTCAACGGCCGAAAATTTTTCCGGTGGATTATTCAGGGCCAACTCTTTAATTGCCGGATGGTTTCTGACCCGTTCCAAACCTTCTTTGTTTTTTGATCAGGTCATTTCCAACTGTTTATTTTTTCTGAATTGCATGGGCGTTTCGCCATAGTTTTCTTTAAAAATGCGACTGAAATGCGAAATGTTTTCAAAGCCGCAGTCGTAAACAATTTCGCCAATCCCACGCTGGCTTGAAAGTAAAAACTGTTTGGCATACTCCAGTCTTTTGTTGGTAAGCCATTTCCCCGGTGTTGTTTTATAATGTTCCTTAAATTCACGTTTAAATGAAGCCAAACTTCGGCCTGCAAGCCTTGAGTATTCCTGAGTTGTAAGGTTGTACATAAAACTGGATTCCATTACTTCCCACAACGGGGTTTTTTGCTGATCGGCAATCCGTATCAGATAAGCCAGCAGTGCTGCATTTTCCGGTTCTGACAGTATATTGAAAAGTAATTCCTTAAACTTCAATTCCAGCAAATTTGCGGCAGGCGGTTTTTTTTGCTGAAAATAAGGCACAATACTGTAACAAAATCCACGAATGGTTTCTGTTATGTTAATTTCCAAAAACATTTCTGTAGGTATTACCGGAAGATTCCTTACCGGAAAAAACTGCCGGAATTCTTTTAAAACCTGTTTGAGCAGTTCATCCGAAAAAAAGAAGGCCAGCACTTCCCACCCTACCATTTCATGCTTTTCGGTAGTGTAGGCTCCCTTGCGGATGAACAGCGATTTATCCTGTGTCAGCGGCCACGATTTTCCGTTGTGGTGAAATGTTTTTTTCCCCCTGAGAGTGAAAACGATCTCATTGTAGTGGTTGAAAAGTTTTAGGTGACCGTCTGCCTGCGGACAGATCCAGTATAAAAAGAGCATATCTTTTATTGAAAACACTTTGAATGTGTCCGGATATGAAAGCGTAAAATCATATTTGTTAATCATAATACTGACATGTTAAGTGAAGAATTCCATTATCAGTTCAAAATTAAAGTAAATGAAAGATTTTTGTTGTTCTTAAAAGCTCAGTTTTTGTGTTTTACGGATCAAAAGGCATAAAACGGTTTTTTACTTTTCCCCAGGAGATTGTAAACGTGTCATTCCATAAAAGCGGGCAGGCGGAGTTTCGCATTTAAAGTTCTGTGTATAATTGTTTAATTTATAGTTGTTTAATGTTCACTTAGTGAAAACTTTGTGTCTTTGAGCCTTTGTGGCAAAAAAGAATATGCCACGAAAACACGAAGATTCACAAAATTTTCATTATCGAACTAAAATGGAAACATAAATATTTAAATTTAAGATAGTTGAAAGTAGTCAATGCATTATAATTTACACGAAACTTTAGAATAATTTAGTCCGCTCTTTTTCAGGTACTGCTCAATTTTGTATTTAGTCCGGTAAAAATCAATGGGATGATCTTTATGGATCATTCTGCCGAATGAATTAAATCAGGAAATTGTTTATTCTTTCGGAACTGAAGGGGGGATTCTCCGTAGTTTTCCCTGAAAATGCGGCTGAAATGGGATATATTTTCAAAACCGCTGTCGTATACAATTTCACCAATGCTTTTACGGCTGGCGGATATCAGCATTTTGGCATATTCAAGCCTTTTGGCCGTGAGCCACTTC
>JBEPWX010000296.1:0-4915 GCA_041642235.1 Mariniphaga sp. | reverse complement strand
TTTTAAAATCTATAGGAACTATGTATGAGAGATGTCTCCTGTTCAAAAAACTGGAAGATAGATTACCTATCCATGATTATTCATCGTTCTTTTTAACAGCTGGGCATTGGCAGCAACAATTACTGTGCTTGCGCTCATTAGAATGGCACCCATTGCAGGGCTGATAACAATTCCTGCACCTATCAGAACACCGGCTGCCAAAGGAATAGCAACTACATTATATCCGGTAGCCCAGATAAAATTTTGAATCATTTTTCGGTAGGAAGCTTTTCCGTAAATAATTAAGGAAGCAATGTCTTTTGGATTACTGTTAACCAGAATGATGTCTGCAGTATCAGCAGCTACATCGGTTCCGGAGCCTATGGCAATTCCAACATTTGCAGTTGCAAGAGCCGGGGCATCATTTATCCCGTCGCCGGTCATGGCCACAAATTCTCCATTTTCCTGGAACTCCTTTATTTTTTCCAGCTTCTGGTCGGGGAGTATCCCGGCGAAGTATCCATCCAGTCCCAGTTCATCGCTCACGCTTTTAGCCACTTTCTCATTGTCGCCTGTCATCATCACGAGCTTCATTCCACTCTTTTTCAGAGTTTTTACGGCTTCATATGATTCTTTCCGGATTTCATCCGCCATGGCAATATAACCTGCCAGTTTATCATCGACCATTAAAAAAACTATAGTTTCTGCTTCATTTTCAAATGCTTTTCCCGGTATTTCAATATTTTTATCTTTAACAAAACCAGGACTTACTACTTTTACTTTTTTATTTTCAACATCGGCTTCTATTCCTGCTCCGGTTATTGCATTAAAATTTTCAGCTTCAGGAATATCAATTTCTTCATCATTTATCTTTTGCATAATTCCCAGTGCCAGGGGATGTTCTGATTTTGCTTCCAGGGCACCGGCAAGTTTCAGTATTTCCTTGTCATTATACTTGTCGTAGAGTGAGCCAAACCGTGTAACACCAAAATTTCCCTTGGTAAGAGTTCCTGTTTTATCGAATGCCAGCAAGGTAATTTTACGTGCATTTTCGAATGCTGTCCGGTTTCTGATGAGCAACCCTTTTTGTGCAGATATTGAAGTTGAAATTGCCACCACCAATGGAACTGCAAGTCCCAGTGCATGTGGACAGGTAATGACCATTACCGTTGCCATCCTTTCGAGAGCAAAGACAAATGGTTTATCAAGGATAATCCAGGTGATAAGGGTTCCGATACCAACTGTGAGGGCGATGACTGTTAGCCAAAAGGCAATACGGTCGGCAAGGTTTTGAGTCTTTGATTTTCTTTCCTGCGCTTCTCTTACCATGTTTACAACCTTGCTCAGGTAAGCATCATCTCCTACCTGCATTACCTTTATTTTAAGGGAGCCGTTTCCATTTATGGTACCTCCAATTACTTTTTCGTCTTTTGATTTCTTAACTGGTTTTGATTCTCCTGTAACCATTGATTGGTTAACTGTACTTTCTCCTTCTGTAATAATTCCGTCCACCGGTATTTTTTCCCCTGGACGTACCTGCACCAGGTCATCTTTGGCAAGCTCATCTACTTTCACATCTTCTGTATTCCCGTTTTTTATCCGGTGAGCTTCCGAAGGCATCATTTCCACGAGTTTTTGGAGGGAACGGGAAGCACCCATAACCGATTTCATTTCAATCCAGTGTCCAAGCAGCATGATGTCAACAAGAGTTGCAAGTTCCCAGAAAAAGGTGCTGCCTTCCACACCAAAGGTTGTAGCCGAACTGTAACCCCAGGCTACCGTGATTGCTACTGCAATAAGGGTCATCATCCCCGGCCGCTTTTCGGTTAGTTCATCCTTTAAACCTGTAAGAAATGGCCAGCCGCCGTAAAAATAAACAATGGTTGAAAGAAGGAATAGCAGGTAGCCGTCGTAATCGGGGAAAAATGCAAATTCAAAACCCAATAGATCCTGGATCATAGGGGATAACAACAATATAGGTAGCGTAATTGCGGTGGAAATCCAAAATCGCTTCCTGAAATCCTTTATCATCATTTTATGATGCCCGGAATGATCGTGAGATTTATGTCCCTGTTTGTCATGTTTTTCTCCATCATGGTGTTCGTGTTTGTTATGATGGTCATGCTTGTTTTTTTGATTATTCTGTGTATTTTCAGAATCCATGTCAATTATTATTTCAGAAAATTTCCAATGCTATGTTGCCAGGGAAATTTATTTCATTAAATCTTATTTTTATGACTCAAATTCTTTCCTGGTTAACTCCCCTTGTGCAAACCGCCCTTTTAAAATATCGGGCGGAAATTTTGATGATGAGGAAAGAGAATTGTTATTTTTACTCATTATTTTAATTATCAATCATATTTCTGTAATTATAAAAGCAAGACCTGTTATCCACCACCAAATCATTCCCCATCCGTGTGTATCGAATCCATCCCTTATAATTGCAGCCTCCTTATTCGAGGGCTACTAAATACCCTGGGATTCTCCTTCTTCCCGAATTTATGTTGGTGAAAATTACATGCCATATATTTTTTAATGACTCCAGGGTTGGCAGATACAGATAGCCGCAGGAGAACCAGGTTGTTAAACGAGAACCGGTGAAAAAGGGAATGTGGAAAGTTTACCCCTAAATGTGCATTAATTACCACATTAATAAAGCTCTGGTTTTGATTAATCTGGCTTGATAAAGCATTTTCAGGATCATATGAGAGACTTGACAATTCTCCGGTCTCTTTCATCCTTTATTATATTCCCTTGAAATTGCATTTCAAAGTAAGTCCTGGTCCATATAAAATCCAGTTTTAATTGAATTTAATCTGTACTTGATCCGGCTCATATATGTAAATAAACTCATCTTTTTAAATACTGAATTAATAGCAGAAGATGATAACCAGGTGCCTAAAAAATTTGGCTTTAATCTGGATAAAAGGAGGTGATTTAAAAGTGTTGTTTTACCTGAGAAACAGTAAATACCTAATTTATTAATCCTGGTCTCTGTTAATTCAGGAATTTATAAAAAAATAAAAGGCTGCTCCTGAGGAACAGCCTTTATTTAAATTACCTGTATGCTATTAATGATTATGTCCTTTGTGGTCTTGCATGTTTGATTTTGCTTCTGTACGATCATATTGGCAGCAGCCTGGTAGTTTATTGTAAACTTCATCTTTTGCTTTATGCATGTTCGTATCGTGGCCTGCTTCAGCAATTGCTTTTTGTACTTTATCAACCGAAGTTTTATCATCGTTGAATGCAATTTCAATCTGCTTTGTATCCTTGTTCCAGTCGGCAGTTGAAACACCATCTACTGATAGTGCAGCTTTTTCAATACGCTTTTCACACATGCCGCAATTTCCCTTTACTTCGAATTTTTCTTTTTTCTCTCCTGCAAACACAGCAGTTGTTGCTATGAGAAGAAAAACTATTATGCCTGTAATTTTTGTCTTCATAATTTTTAAATTTAATAATTCCTTAAATTTTTTCTCTTTTCGCTCTTACACAAAGATACAGGATGCCTGTAGATTCAACGTTACACAATTTTGGAAAAGATTTATATGATTTATAGCTTTTCATCTCATGGAAATTGCCAGGAGTTACATCAGAAGCTGATAGCTGCTTCAACAACCACTCCGCTGAATTCGGCACCTGCAAACCTGCCGGACCAGGCATCGCCATTATATTCTTGTTGTACATACTCCACCTTGGTGAGGATGTTTTTTGACAGGAACCAACCAGCTCCGAGATTAAACCGTGAGATTTCCAGGTCTGTTTCAGCATCTTCAATCTGAGTTCCGGTAACCAAATTGTAACGTCCTCCCATATAGAACTCTTCGTTCATACCAAAGCGGTATAGCAATTCTCCTGCCAGCTGGGTAAATGCTCCTTCAGTTTCGCCCTGCACTTCATTATCACCCATGGCACGTTCTAAAATTCCAAAGAATTCGAGGCCATAAAATTTAACGAACGGGTTTACCTGCAATGCAGTGAGTTTTGAAAACCGTGGGTTGTAACGGCCGTCAAAATCGTTTCCCTGTGTTGCTCCTGCTTCATCGGGAGCTGTATGGAGCACAAAGTAGTATCTTGAACCGGCGCGATCGCCTCCGTAAAGGTAGGTTCCCGATGAGGTTCCATTGTTCATGTACCACGAGCCGGTTAACCTTACCCTGAGATCGGGCTTCAGTTGTTCATCGAAGCCCAGTTTTCCATAAAAAGAAGGTTTATTGTCGCTGTTGGGGTTTAACCGTACATTTTGGTTAAGTTTCCCGTTGGTAATCCCCACAACAGCCAGCAATCCGTTGGTCTGAAGTGTAAGTTCACCATATGCTTCCGTTGAGAAAGCATCCATAATATAGTTTCCAACAAACGGGTTAAAAATGGTTTTGGCATTATCGCTTCTTCTAAAATGGGCATCGCCGTAATTGAATTCATCAAGGCCTATCCTAATGGAAGCGTACTGCATAACACCTTCCAGGAAGCCTGGCGTGATGAAATTGAGCTTATCCATTTGAAGATGACCTCCCTTTATCCATGCTTCATTATGGTGCCTTGACGACAGGTAGGTAGTAAGATGCATTCTAACACCATCCAGCAACTGAACATCGAGGTTCAGGTTGGCTGAGGGCAAGTTAAAATCTGTACCAAGTTCTACCAGGTTGCCCTGTGTGTTGCTTTGGTCCAAAGCCTGGAACTGCATGGCAAAATCGCCGCCTACCCTGACTTTTAGACCTTCGTAGGCTACAGTATCTTCTTTTGGAGATTCAAATACATTTAAACCTGCCTTATTATTAGGCCTGTAAAACTGTAACGATGGTTGTTGTGCATATACACTCCCTGTTATCAGAAATACCAGAGACAATAGTGTGATTTTGAGCGTACTTACTTTTTTCATAATCTTCATTTTTTTGGGATTTTAAAATCAAAACCAATTATATACCAGATT
>JBEPWX010000295.1:0-4924 GCA_041642235.1 Mariniphaga sp. | reverse complement strand
TAATTTTATTTTTTAATGCGAGGGCATATTCAATAAATATCTCACCTGGCCAGGCAGCAAAATTAAAAGGGCCAATCTTTATTACCTGAATTTCAGCCGGGAGACATGATTGGTATACATTAACTAATTTCCCCTCTTCATTCAGCTTTGAAAGATGAAGTAATTCTTCGGCTCCAAACCAGTCTACTTCTGCTGTACGAATTTTCTTAGGATCTTTAGAATTGCTTTTCAAATTTTCAAAATGTTCAAGCACCCTGTCTCTGTTTCCTTTAGCAACTTCCACCTCAGGAAACTGACGCTTTGGCAAATCCACAAATCTTTTTACACTTACTACTGAAACATCGGAAGAAAATTCCAGTCCCTCCTCTATCTTAGCTCCAACAGCCGATGCAGCTATCTCTCCTATCCGATAGGCTTCACTAAATGTATTTTCTCTGGTAACATGCCTCGGGCTTTGATTTCCTGATGCACCTGTAAAATACAGGACCGGACATTCACATTTTAAATATTTCTTTTGCAATATTTCTCTGGTAAAGGCAGGAAAATCGCCGCTATAGTATTTTGAATCTTCGTGCAATATAGTAGGGTGCATGTTACATACCAGCACGCCTGCAATATAATTATCGTTTACATCTTTTATTATGACGCCAGGAATCTCTAAATCTGCAGGCCCTGATGGATCATGCCTGTTGGTTCCAATACCCGTTCCATTTGCAAGCAAAAAACCTGCTTTTGCAGGCACTGCATTATTAAAAGCACTGCATGCAGTTTCTATTATTTTATTTTCCATAAAGCTGACATATTCCTCATCCGCTTTAGGCACCACAGGATCATTGGAACTGTTTAGGCAATTTACCGTAACAGGACCCGAGTGGGTATGGGTAGCGCTTACCAATATGTTGCTTTCAGGCACGCCGGTCTTTACCGAAACTTCTTTTCTAATTTTTGCAACAGAGGCCTTATTTACATAGATGACATCATTTGAAATCATCAGTGCATTTCCGCTTCCATTTGCAATGTACAGAGCCGAGCATAATAACGGGTCATGTGTTCCTTCGCTTATTCGTTCAACAAAGGGATATCCAAAGAGAAACATGGGCTTGGAGGGGGTTATATCGTTCGTTTTAGCTCCTGATATAAAGGTGTAATTATTCTTTTCCATAAAATTAATGTTAGTGTTTAGCAAATTAATTTGAAATAAAGAATTCAGGGATTATTTTTTTGGCATTAACCCTATAAATATCAGCCAAATCCGAAGGAATTGAACGGTATGGCCATCTTAGTTTAGAACCCACATCTGCCCAGCCTCCCAAAATTGCCATGAACCGATCGCAGGCCTGCGGGGAATAATTGTGGTTCACTATAAAAGGTTTGATTAATGTATTCATAAAAATTTTAATCCTTTCCTCCAGCTCCAGTGCTGAATTCATATCTGTTTTCATAAGTTCATACCATTTCTGTGCAGCAAAAGGATTTAGACATGCCATATTTGAATATGCTCCATGTGCACCATATGAAATTCCGGTTATTATGTTATGACCAGGTATAAATACTGATAACCCGGCGGTATTGTCTTTTAAAGATTCATACCAGTTAAGATCAGAATTATTATCAGCAACTTTAACTCCCATCAAAGTTGGGATCTGTTCTTTTAATAACTTCCAATCCCCGGGTAGAAGATTCTTTTTTGCATGAGGCGGATTGTATAAAACAAGGCTTAACCCATCAGCTGCTTCAGCCATTTTTTCAAGGAAAACAACCGATTCACTATGAGTAACAGGATACCAATCCGGCAATATCAACTGTACAGCTCCCGGTTTTAAATGCCTTATAGTTTCCAGACGTTTTAATGAAACCTGGGGACTCATATGGCTTACCCCTATTTGAAACGGCAGGTTAGCATTTTCACATTTGGAAGCCAATAATTCACTTATACTGAAAAATTCATCTTCTGTTTGTGAATAAAACTCACAAGCCGTGCCGTTGGAATAAATACCATTGGGCTTTGATTCAATCAGGACATCAATTTCATCATTTAATTTAGTAAAATCGATGATGCCATTTTTATCAGTAGTCAGGAGTACCGTGGCCCAATTACCCCTTATTTCAGTATCTTTCAATGGTTTCATAATTCAATCATTCTGCTTCTTATATAACACTTACTTTTTTGTATTAATAACCTTTATTCCAATCAGGTTCGATATTTTGTGCAATAGTCTCAGAAACAAAAACATCGGTTCTTAACGTCTGCAGGATGGATTCCGGAACCAGGGGACTAACTGGCCCATGCAACACAAGTCGTGAAATAAATCGCTGCCATGCAGTGCTTGTTCCATGAACAGTAATCGCATGCATGTCGAACCTGTTTTTTGCATTGATAACATCCAACGGCCCGATGGTTGCCGCCTTCGGAGGTACAGCTGCAAGATTTCCACTTTTTCCAAAGCTGCCATGGAGTGAATTTTGTGCAAGGGTAAAAGGGCTCAGAGTGCAAATCCTTGCTCCCATTTGTTTCCATTCTTCCAATGGAGCCTGAAATTCGGGAGCATCAGGTTCAATAAAGGCCAGATGACCTGTCCATCCGGGACCGCTGTAACAAATATCTGCTCCTCCGGCATCTTCAATTAATTTACTGTAATCGTTAATGTTCTTATTTGTAAACCCGACGATTTGATGTTTAGGCGGTCTCAATTTTTCATCAATTTCAAAGTAAAAATAATTCATCATGGCATGCGTGAATCCAAATTCCCACTCCTCCGGCGCAATATTTCCATCTTCATCGGCATATTCATCCATGGCAAAAGCAAAAAGATTCCTGCAATCAATATTGCATGCATTGATTAAACGTGCCACATGCCGGTATGAAGGGGCAGGATTGGGAAGAATCATGACTAACTTTTTCCCGGTCTCGGAGGAATGTTTTATCCTTCTGAACATATCGGTAACCCAAATCATTTCGGTATCATTATCAGGAACAACCTGGATCTTAAAATCAGGATTATCATGCCTTTCAATATCTTCTCTTTTTATTTTCACCACCCGTTCAATTTCCTTTTTATCTCTGAATGGAACCCAGAGGGAAGGACTAAATTCAAATGATAAGTTTTCGTTCTTCATAGTTTTACATTTTTTCTAAATTTGACATGTTAAGATTTGAAATATTGTTTCCCTGCAATCCAGGTTTGTAATAGGTTAAGCTGTTTATCCAAAATGACAAAATCGGCATCGTATCCGGTCATAAGTTTTCCCTTTTTGTGCCCAAATCCCAAAACTTCTGCCGGATAAGTACTCGCCATTTTAGCGGCTTGCGGTAATTCAATATCCAACAAATTTACTGCATTTCTAACCGCCTGATCCATTGTCAACCCACTACCCGCCAAAACATTACCCTTCACCAGCCTTGCCGGTGCACCTTTATAAGCAAACTCTATTTCACCACTGTTCCCGAATTTAAAGCGCCCCGGCTCAAGTCCTGCTCCTACATTTGAATCGGTAATTAAACATACTTTTCCCGGACCTTCCGATTTGCAGGCCAACGCCATTTTTACGGCTACCGGATCGACATGAACCCCATCGAGAATAAAATCGACACTAACTCTTTTATCAGCCAAAACAGCTTCTACTGCTCCACAAGGTCTTACTCCCGGTTCCGTCACTTCAGGACATGGAAATACATCATAAAAATGAGTGGCATGGCGAACACCCAGCTCAATTGCATTCTGCGTTTCCTTTACTGTAGCAGCTGTGTGGGTCATAAAAGCAGGAGTATTATTCCTGGTCATCAGCGGAAGTAATTTGTCAATACCTTCCACATCAGGGGATACACTAAAAACAGCAAGGTAAGGTTTGGCCGCATTTATGAGTGATTCAACCCTGGAAGTATCTGACTGCGAAATGGCCTCCGATGACAGGGAGCCGGTTAGTTTCAAAAAAGGACCTTCGAGATGAAATCCCAGCACCTCAGCACCTTCTGTTTTTGTTGCAGAAAGAACGGACAGAAAAGCAACATCTTCTCCTTTCTTCCGCGGAGCTACGGTTGGCAAAAAGCCCGTTACTCCATATTGTGGCAGATTGTGGCATATCTCCTTGAGGTCATTTGGCCCATTATCAACCAGAGCATAATGAATGCCATGCATATGAAGGTCAATAAACCCTGGTACGATAAAAGAATCACCAAAATCCAACACTTCTCCTTCAGGTGCGATATTACTGACAGCTTTAATCTTATTGTCATCCACTGTAAGAAAACCATCCATCAGAATTCCGGAATCAGTGACTATATTACCTTTAATGGAATAAGCTTTTACATTCATTTTCTATTCCTTTTTATTTTGTTAAACGGGCAAATCCACTATGAGCGACTTCCCCTTCTAATAAATCATCAATAGTGCCTCTTTGTATTGCTTTTGCAATACTGGAAAACACTTCTTCGATTGCTATAACGTAAAGCGTTAAAACCTCATTGGTATGTGCCAATGTCGGGTATAGAGATAAACCGGCAAGAAAACCTCTTTTAAGCATCATCTGTGTATAAATTGTCCGAAGCTTTTCCGAATCATCGTGTAGAAAGCGAAAATGGGCAAGACATGGAAATCCGCTAGTTTCCAGAGGCAATTCATATTTTTTGCCAAGCCTGTCCCACTCAAATTTGATTTTCTCACCTACTCTTGCAATGTGATGAACCACATTAACAGCTTTCATTTTATGTATGGCAGCCAAGGCTGCTGCCGGGCCTGTTCCTTCAGTCCAGTACGTACTGCTTATGAAAGAAAAATTTGCTCCGGACATGGCCGCTTTCGTTCCGATTACAGCTCCGATTGGAAATCCGTTTCCGAGGGCTTTAGCAAAAACTGCTATATCAGGAGAAACATTAAAGTGCAAATGGGCGCCACCAAAATGAAGCCGCCAACCAATAGTTATTTCA
>JBEPWX010000294.1:0-4928 GCA_041642235.1 Mariniphaga sp. | reverse complement strand
TTAAAAAAAGTAAAAAAAAAAATAAAAAGGAAATTTTAAAACAAATAAAAACCCCTAAAAAACAAACAGTTGCGCCAATTTGAGAAAAAAAGCGGGAAAGAACAAATTACTATTCGTTTTTTTTTTAACTTCTTTTGAAATAAATGTATAAAAATACGTCCGAAGATAATATCAGAATAACCAGAAAAAGAAGCTTGACGAACATTCACAACATATCAGGCAAGTATTTGCTTACAAGTTATGATTATCGAATTGCAAATCCGTTTGCGATGAATTACAAGTCACAATTATCTGTTCTGCGATTTTCTTTCCACCAGGATTATCTCCTGTATAAGTAGCATTATATAATTATAATAATAAATACATTACCCTGCCACTTTGTCAACATATTATATCAAAAACTGACAATTGATGCTTTTTTGATAAATTTTTCATTTATTAGGGTTACCTTTTTTGATTAAACAGAATATATTATTAGAAGGTGCTTTTCCCTTCAACCATTAAATCAAAAAATATTCAAAGGGAGAATTTCTTTTCTCCCTTTTTTTACATCCGGTCGGGTACCTCAATTCCCAATAATCCCATACCTGTTTTTACCACCTTTCCAATGGTTGCTGAAAGTAATAACCTCAAATTTCTTCTTTGCTTATCAGATTCAGCGAGTATAGGATGATTATGATAGAATTGATTATATTCCTTTGCCAGTTCATAGCAATAATTGGCTATTAAAGCCGGGCTTAAATTCAATCCAGCTTCTTTAACTATAGCAGGAAACTGGGCTACACGTTTCAGCAGTTCTTTCTCTTTAAATGATATTTCTGAAGAAAAAAGTTCCTGATAATCCGTTACCGATAGATTTTTTTCGATAGCTTTTCTCAATACCGATTGTATACGAGCATGAGTATACTGAATAAATGGCCCGGTATTGCCATTGAAATCGATAGATTCTTCCGGATTAAAAAGCATGTTTTTTTTAGGATCTACCTTGAGAATAAAATACTTCAATGCTCCAAGGGCAATCATTTCATATGTTCTTTCAGCCTCATCAGGTGTCAAAGCATCAAGCTTTCCCAATTCCTGCGCCATATCTCTGGCCACCTGAACCATTTCCTCTATTAAATCATCGGCATCAACAACGGTACCTTCCCTTGACTTCATTTTTCCACCCGGAAGCTCAACCATTCCATATGAAAAATGATGTAATCCTTTTCCCCAGCTATATCCTAATTTATCGAGCAAAACAGCCAAAACCTGGAAATGATAATTTTGTTCATTTCCTACCACATAAATCATTTTGTCAATATCGAAATCCTTAAACCGTAATTTTGCTGTTCCGATATCTTGTGTAATATAAACGGAGGTACCATCGCTGCGCAACAATAATTTTTTATCAAGTCGGTCATCGGTTAAATCAGCCCATACAGATCCATCATCCTTCTGCTGAAAAATTCCCTTCTCAACTCCCCTCATTACTTCTTGTTTACCAACCAAATAAGTTTCCGATTCGTAGTAAATTTTATCGAAATTAACCCCCATTTTTTTATAGGTTGCATCAAATCCTTCGTAAACCCAATTATTCATTGTCTGCCATAACTCTACCACATCCTTGTCACCAGCCTCCCACCGAAGAAGCAATTGTCTTGCTTCACGTATGGATGGTGCCTGTTCTTCTGCCTCTTTTTGAGAGAAGCCTTTTGCCATTAATTCAGCAATTTCTTTTTTGTACTGGTTGTTAAATTCGACATAAAGTTCTCCAACAAAATGATCTCCTTTTTTTCCAACAGCTTCAGGAGTCTGTCTATTTCCCCATTTTTGCCAGGATAGCATTGATTTGCAGATGTGAATTCCCCTATCATTTACAATATTGGTTTTTACTACCTTGAATCCATTTGCTTTCAATATTTCAGAAAGGGAAAAGCCGAGAAGATTATTCCTGATGTGCCCCAGATGAAGTGGTTTATTGGTATTTGGAGACGAATACTCTACCATAACCAGTTCAGCATCATCATCTGCTTCAATAATTCCATATAACTCACAGGTCCAGGCATCCTGAAGTTTGCCTATCCAATAGCTGCTATCAACTTCAAGGTTCAGAAATCCTTTTACTACATTAAAAGAATACACTTCATCTAATTTTTCTTTCAGAAATTCTCCTATTTCTGTGGCTATAACTTCAGGGTTCTTTCTTGAAATTTTCGTCAACGGGAATACCACCAATGTGAAATCTCCTTCAAAATCCTTACGGGTACTTTGTAACTGAATTAAATTTTCGGGAGCATCATAACCATACAATACTTGCAAAGCGTCTGCTACCGCATTTTGTATTTTTTCTTCAATCTTCATAATCACCTGCAGTAAAATAATTTCTGATTAAAATTAAGCCTCTATTTACCAGACATAACGCCCGATTCTTCGGGCGACAAAGATAGCACTTTCCATTTTCAGGTGGGTATAAACAAAAAAAAAAGCCTTGCCCAATGGCAAGACTTTTTTAATTATTTCCTGTTAACCATTAAAATTTACTTCCGGAGTTGTAATTCTTCAAATTCAACCCTACGGTTCATTCTCCGGTTTTGAATTGACGTATTGGGCACTTCAGGTTTTTCTTCACCATAATAATTAGAACCCACATATGCATTACTGATTCCTTTAGACAACAAGTATTTTACTACAGATTCAGCTCTTCTTTGTGACAATCTCATGTTGTAAGCATTGGTACCAATGTCACAAGTATGTCCACCAACAACTACATCGTATTCTTTACTGTCGCTCAAGGTTTTAATCAACTCATCAAGTTTCTCCTTTTCTTCAGGTCTTAATTCAGCTTTATCGAAATCGAAGTGGATAGCCGACATATCCAATTCTTGCCAATCGGGGCAACCTTGATTTGAAGCAGGACCTTTTTCATTAGGACATTTATCTTCACAATCAATTACACCGTCTCCGTCAGAATCCAGCGGACAACCATCTTCATCAACCGGACAACCTCTTGGTGTATCAGGACATTTATCCCTGTTATCCGGAACACCATCTCCATCGCTATCGGGACAGCCGTTAAATTTTGCCAATCCAGGAGTGTCAGGACAATCATCATCTTTATCTGCAATACCATCGCCATCACGATCGGGACAACCCTTTAATTTAGGATCACCTGCTTCATTCGGACATTCATCCTGGTAATCAGGAACACCATCACCATCACTGTCAATGGGGCATCCATCTTCATCAACGGCTACTCCGGGAGGAGTGTTTGGACATTTGTCCTTTCTGTCAGGAATTCCATCGCCATCAGAATCCTTACCTGCTCCAAACGAGAACTCAATAATTCCAGCTACTTTAACAATATTGTCATTTACTGTAGACAATACATCATCTACATGGCGTTCCCCTTCAATTCCATGAATATAACCTGCTTCCAGATACAAAGAGGTGCTTTCACTTATAGGAAATTTAGTTCCAACTCCTCCTTTAAAATTCACACCTTCTGCATTGTTGTCAAAAAGGTATCCAACTCCACCAAATAAATAAGGCTGAACAGCACTGTTTACGGCCATCATTCGTCCATTAAAGAATTTAAACCGTAAATTTAAGGATGGACTGACAAAATCAATTCCATCACCTTCAAAGCCAGCTTCTGATTTTAACATCAAATCAAAAGTTGGACTTAGATACCTGCTAAAATAAAATTCTCCAAGAAACCCCAAATCCTCTTTCTCAAGGTTATAATATGCTCCAGGACCTAAACCAATAGCCCATTTTTTATCGGCATTCTGAGCAAATACACTTCCCACAAAAAGAATGGAAAGAAAAATCATAGTAAATTTTTTCATAATCATTAATTTTTTAGATTTTTATCGGCAATTATTTTAATTTTTAATTATTCAACGTTATTAATATTTTTTTCAATAATTTAGTTAACATCATATTCTTAACAAAAATATACATTTCTTTAAAATAATATTAAAAATTTGAAATTTTGTTTGCCATAATCGATATAGAAACTACCGGAAGCAGCTATAAATTCGGTCAAATAACAGAAATTGCAATTTTTCAGCACAATGGAATTGAAATTACAGGATCTTTTTCCACTTTAATTAAACCGGAAATGGATATCCCCAGATTTATTACTCGTCTTACCGGGATATCTAACGAAATGGTAAATGATGCTCCCAAATTTTATGAAGTTGCACAAAAAATAGTAGAACTTACAGCAGGAAGAATTTTTGTAGCACATAATGTTCAATTTGATTACAGATTTATTAAAGAAGAATTCAAACGCCTGGAATATGATTATAACCGAAAAACTTTATGTACGGTTAAACTTTCAAAAAAACTCTTCCCCGGATTTAAATCCTATTCGCTTGGCAGTTTATGTACCGAGGTAAATATAGAAATAAATGGACGTCACCGTGCAGCAGGTGATGCTTTGGCAACAGCTAAACTATTCGATTTATTAATCAGGGAAAATGACAGAATAAAATATGAAGGAGCAGCTAATAACCTTAAGTTATTCTGAAGTATTATCTTTTTTTTCAACCTCCTGTTCTTCCGTAGATTCTTCTTCTAAAAAATCAAGCATCTCCTTTTCCTGAAGAATATTATACCACAACAGAACCTTCCTGATATCAGATACATATACCCTTTCCCTGTCAAACTCAGGAAGAACTTCACCAAAATATTGTTTTAATTCATTGTTGGAAGATTTATAATTTAATGCTTTACCCCCATTCTCCTTTTCAGAAATAGCTTTGAAAACCTCTTTAAGAGGCACATCTGCTGTACTGGTATATATTGCTATATCATCAAGTGCAGAAACTTTTGCGGAAGAATAAACCGGCATTCGCTTTCCGGTTTCTAAAGATTCCACAATAATATTGTTCTTAGATTCTGCTATATGTTTATATAAACCCTGATGCCCCGATATTGCT
>JBEPWX010000293.1:0-4956 GCA_041642235.1 Mariniphaga sp. | reverse complement strand
ACCTCATTATAATAATCTGCCTTCTAATATACAAACAGCACTCCCCGCCCAATTTTACTAGCCAAATAAAATTAACTGACATTTTTTTTACAATCTAAAAATTGGGTCTAAAAAATTGAAAAAAAACAAATTAGATCAAAAATACCCCTCTGAGAATTGCATGAATTATTCTCTGCTGCCATATGCACATGAATTTTTAAAAGAAACACGGGAAAAAATACAAGCTAAGAAGACTAATTTCCTGCGAACATATTACAATAACTCTTAAATTAATATTAAAGATAGGGATGTAACTTCTGAAATAAAGTTTCAAATTTGAAACTGTAACATTAATGTATTTACTTTGTATATAAGTAAAATTCAGGATAAAACCTGAAAGGAATAAAACAAAAGAAATATAATAATTTAAAAAATTACTCTACCATGTCAAAAATTAAAATAGGAATTAATGGTTTTGGTCGCATCGGACGCTTGTTCTTCCGTGCAGCAGTAGCAAAAGAAAATGTAGAAGTTGTAGGCATAAACGATCTAATCGATGTTGATTACATTGCATATATGTTGAAATACGATTCTACGCACGGACGTTTCAAAGGTGATGTATCAACTGAAAACGGTATGCTGGTTGTAAATGGTCAGAAGATCAGAATTACAAATGAGCCAAATCCTGCTAATTTAAAATGGGGAGAAGTAGGTGCTGAATATGTACTTGAATCCACCGGATTGTTTTTGACAAAGGAAAAAGCACAGGGGCACATCGATGCCGGGGCTAAAAAAGTAATTATGTCAGCTCCATCGAAAGATGATACTCCTATGTTTGTAATGGGTGTTAATAATACCAGCTATAGTAATGACATGACATTTGTTTCCAACGCATCGTGCACTACCAACTGCCTGGCTCCGGTTGCCAAAGTACTGAACGACAAGTTTGGCATAGTAGAAGGATTAATGACAACTGTTCATGCAACCACTGCGACTCAGAAAACTGTGGATGCGCCTTCGAAAAAAGACTGGCGTGGTGGCCGTGGTGCAGCACAGAACATCATCCCTTCATCGACAGGTGCTGCCAAAGCTGTTGGTAAGGTAATTCCAAGTCTGAATGGCAAACTTACCGGTATGGCTTTCAGGGTACCAACACCTAACGTATCCGTTGTTGATCTTACTGTACGCCTTGAAAAAGCAGCTTCCTACGAAAAGGTTTGTGCAGCTATGAAAGAAGCTTCCGAAGGTGAACTGAAGGGAATTTTGGGATATACCGAGGAAGCAGTTGTATCAAACGATTTCCTTGGCGATGGACGCACTTCCATTTTCGATGCAGGAGCAGGTATCGGGCTAAACGATAATTTTGTAAAAGTTGTTTCATGGTATGACAATGAATGGGGTTATTCAGTAAAAACTCTAGAACTGATTGTTTATATGGATTCAGTAAAATAATACGCCACATATATATTATATAGGATGAAGAGGATGTCGAAAGGCATCCTTTTTTTTATATAATTTTTATAACTACTTCCAGCAAAAAAACTCATAAGCAACAGCAATCGGGTTCTTTTTTTCTCATCATTTTTCTTCAAAAATAAATCATACTCCCCAAAATATATTTCAGTCTGGATTTATCCATACCAAGTCCAGATTTAATTGAATTTAATCTGTCCCTGATATGGATTTGATCTGGTATTGATATGCATTCAACCTGAAATAATACCTTTCAACGAAAACTCCGACGATTGTAAACCAGAACGGTTATCGGTGAAGAAAAATCTACTTTTGCAAGAAGCAGTTTCCCTAATGGATGAAGCCACTAATCTGAAAAAAAGAAGCTAACTCCAGTTTTAATGAGTATTTTTTTGATCCTGAATAAAACAAGAAGTGTTGAAATAACATTCCTATTCAAATGGAAAAAATAGTAACATTTGGTGAACACATGACGCTATTGTTCGATAATTTGCCCAACTCAATGTTTTTTAACATTTTTTAGTGTTGGCAGTTTCTGGAGGCCAAAAGACACCAAACAGATTAATACTTCTTCATAAAATACTAATGTATAATGACTTATTATTAAAACAATCCTTATTTCAGGCAAATTACAGCACCAAATAAACCCTTAAATGAAATTCTGATGGAGTAAAATGATAGAATTAGATAAAAAAGGTTTTTACTTTTGAAAATGTAAATATGTTCAAGGTTATGATTTATCATTTTAGGATTACATCACCTGAGTCCCGAAATTTTCGTCTTGAAGTGGAGATGGATGGGGAACATACATTTTACGATCTACATATTCTTATCCAAAAAAGCACAGGTTTTGAGCCGTATCAATTGGCTTCTTTTTTTCTAACCGACCAGCATGATAAAAAAGTAAAAGAAATATCCCTGATGGATACTGGCCTCAACGGGGGAATTTATTACATTATGGAAAAAACATTGTTATACAGCCTACTGAACCTAAGAAAGCAGCAACTATTCTATACGTATGATTTTATGAAAGACAGATCGCTGAATATTGAATTAACAGGTATTGTTATGGAAAGAAATCTTAAAGAACCGTTAGTTACTCTCAAACGGGGTGACGCTCCGGTACAGGTATATGAGGAAAATACTTATGTACCAGATAATGCCAAACTCCAGGAAGAAGAAGTTTTAATGGATTTTGGCATTTTGGATGATTATACTGAATTATATGGAGAAATGGAGGACTTTTAGTCCCATTTCATTAAAAATCAATTTTAAGTTCCGGCTGTTCAATTAATTTTGGGCAGTCTTTTTTTTACAGATTAATCAGGAACGAAAAAAATCAGCATATTGAAAATCCTAATCGTAATAACCGGTCCCACGGCAATAGGAAAAACCACGGTTGCCATTGAAATTGCCAGGCATTTTCATACAGAAATCATTTCAGCCGATTCGAGACAAATTTATCGTGAATTATCAATAGGTACTGCAGTTCCAGGTCCTTCCGAATTGGCTGCAGTGAAACATTACTTTATACATACCCACTCAGTAAGCGACACCTACAATGCAAGCCGCTATGAAACGGATGCCATTGAACTGATAGAGAAGCTATTCGAGAAATACGATATCGTGGTTCTGACAGGTGGCTCCATGCTTTACATCGATGCAGTGTGCAATGGAATAGATGATATTCCAGATATTGATCCCGAACTTCGGAATAATCTTAAGATGGAGTTTAAAAATAAGGGAATTGAAAGCCTGAGACATCAATTAAAAAAAATGGATCCTGACTATTACATGAAGGTTGATTTGAAAAATCCGGCGCGTATAATTCACGCACTGGAGGTGTGCCTGATGACGGGAAAAACCTATACCTCCTTCAGAAAAGAAAAAACTAAAAAACGAAACTTTTTAATTCTGAAAACTGCCTTAAATTGTGAACGGGAGGAGCTTCACAACAAAATAAATACCAGGGTAGACGATATGATTACCAAGGGACTGGAACTGGAAGCCCTTCGGATGTACCCTCTAAAACATCTGAATTCCTTAAATACTGTAGGATACCGTGAATTTTTTGATTATTTTGAAGGTAAAATCGTAAAGGAAAAAGCCATTGAACTGATTAAACGGAACACACGAAGGTATGCACGGAAACAGCTTACCTGGTATAGAAATAATCCGGAAGTTACCTGGGTTCATCCCGAGAATAAAATGCAGCTGATAAAATTTATTGAAAATACAATTCATAAAAAATGAAAGCAAGTGGCAATTTTATTATACGGGTTTATGGATTAGTTTTAAATAATAAAAAGGAAGTGCTTCTCACCGATGAATATCAATTGGGAATGAAAATGACAAAATTTCCCGGCGGAGGATTACATTATGGAGAGGGGACCATTGATTGCCTGAAAAGAGAGTTCAGGGAAGAATGCAATGGACAGGAATTAAAGAACATTCGACATTTTTACACCACCGACTATTACCAGAAGGCCTTATTTTACGAGAACCATCAGCTCATAAGCATTTATTATCTTGCCGATCTGGATGTACCGGTAACTTTCAGAATTTCAGATAAACCTTTCGACTTTGAAAAGCTGGAAAATGGAAATCAAAGTTTCAGATGGTTACATTTAGAAAAGGCCTTGCCTGAAATGGTTTCTTTTCCGGTGGATAAACTTGTTTTATCAAAACTTATTCAGTATCAATATTAAAGAGAAAAACAATTTCAGCTGAGAATTGCCTTTGCATAATTGCTCCAACTCATCTCTTTCGAAAATTCCTCAACATTATCGCGGTTCACCGGATGTTCGATTATTTTCTCCATAGCTTCAGCCATTGAAGTAATATCACCTGGTTCGGCCAAATATCCAGTGTATCCACTTTTCACCGTTTCGGGGAAATGCCCCACTCTGGTAGCAAGTATAGGAAGCCTGAAATTATAGGCTATGGATTCCACCCCTGATGGTGTGGCATACAAATAATAAAGAACAATGGCATCGCTCACCTGAAAATATTTATGAACATCTTCATTCGGAACAAAATCATTCATAACAAAAACTTTATCACGAATGCCAAATTTATCAATCAGTTCCAGGGGATGGTAGTCCTTCTCATCGTCTTCCTTTTTCAGCATGATTGATTTGGCAATTCCAAAAATAACTTGTTTAATCCGGGTCGACAACTTCTTATTATCGAGTGTTTGCCAGAATGATTCACCCACAATTAGGAGTGAAACATCGTCTCGTTTACGGGCAACCTGTGCAAATGCTTCAATGGCATTGTGCAATCCTTTATATTTTCGTATAAAACCAAAATAAAGAAAAGCATATTTACGTATGCCCCACTCCTTTTTCTGCTTTTCGATGTCAAAACCGGGGTCAGGCTTAAACATATTGTACACCGGGTGGTAAAGCTTTAAAACCGGAATTCTGCCGGAATTGTCGGGTTTTTGATGTTTCTCTACATAATAGAAATTCTTTTGCGGAAACAGGCTTTCCAGTTCTCGTC
>JBEPWX010000292.1:0-5027 GCA_041642235.1 Mariniphaga sp. | reverse complement strand
GGATTTCCAGATTCCTCCAGCACTTTGGTTTCATAAACAGGGAGTGATTCTTTTAATATAAAATAATCATGCGGATTAATTTCAGTTACATATACAGAATTAAAATCTCCATGCCTATTTCTGACTTCAATTTCCACTCTCACCCGCTGTTTGGGAAAAGGCAATATTATACATTGGTAGAATAATCTGTTTTCATTTTTTGCATCAGGTGTAGTTTGCCATTCCTGAAAAAGCGTATTAAATCCTTTCGATAAAACCAAATGACCACTTTCAACATCATAAACACAATACCGATAAGTTCCATAATGGAAAGTATCTATAAGATTTTTGACAGATCCAGCCCAAAAAGGTTCTTGTTTCATTTGCTGAGGATAAATCCTGATTTCTTTTGAATTTCCACCAAGCATAAAATCGAACCTTAATGATTTTTTCAAAAAGAAATTATCAAATTCGGTTTGTCCCAACAGATAAATTGGAAATAAAAACAGAAAGAAAAATAATTTTAATCTCATTAATTAAAAATAGCAATAATGAATATATTAACCTTCCAACCTGATGGTTATTTTTTACCCTATAAAAGTGAAAGTATTAAAAAAATCTGTAACTGGAAAAAAGGACTTATGGGATTGCATGTATAGACAAAAATTGCAAATTTCCGGACTACCGGCAGGAATGGAAATGCACACTTACATTTCCCTGTTAAATACCTAATTGTGAAAACAATTATAAAGCCGTCAAGTACGCTCAATAGATATGTAAAAGTAAGAAAAATGGTTAACATTTAGAATTCCGATGTTATAAAGCATTCCTGATTAGTAATTGTAATTTTTTTCTACTTTTGCTTTAGAAATTGAAACAGTAAGTTTTTATCAGAATGAATAAATCAGAGTATCTCGAAGAAGCTGCCGATATAGACCAATTAGATGAGAAAATCCTGAAATTAATTACTAAAAATGCTCGTATACCCTTCCTTGAAGTTGCGAGAGAATGTGGGGTTTCAGGAGCAGCAATTCATCAACGCGTTCAACGTTTATTCAACATTGGGGTATTAACAGGTAGCGAATTCATCATTAATCCTCAAAAATTAGGTTATAACACATGTGCTTATATGGGTATTTATCTTGAGAAAGCAAAATTCCATACTCAAGTTGTTGCAGCGATGCGGAAAATACCAGAAATTGTTGAATGCCATTATACAACAGGTCAGTATGCGATTTTTATAAAGATTCAAACAAAAACAAATAAGCACCTTAAAAAAATTATTGATGAGAAACTCCAGGAAATAGAAGGAATTGCCCGGACAGAAACCTTTGTGTCACTGGAAATGGATTTTAAACGTCAGGTACAGGTTCAATAAATACCGGCCAGGAAAACCGGCATTTAAAAAAATCAGGAATGTGTATGCTAATTGAAATTTTAAAAACTTAAAAATAATGTTCTTCTGAAAAAAAATAAAAATGGCCTTAAAAAATAATCTGGATGAGTTTGATTTAAAAATACTTGATATTATAACCCAAAATGCCCGTACACCATTTAAAGATGTAGCCAAAGAAGTAGGAATATCACGTGCTGCCGTACATCAAAGGGTAAACAGAATGATCGAACTGGAAGTGATTACCGGCTCTGGGTACCATATAAATCCCAATAAAGTGGATTATAAAACATGCAGTTACATAGGTATTTTTCTTGAAAAAGGTGGATTATTTAGTGAGGTAGTAGAAAGGCTGCAAGAAATACCAGAAATTGTTGAATGCCATTATACCACCGGACAATATGCCATTTTTGTTAAAGTATATGCCAAAGATAATGAACATCTTAAAAACATATTAAGCTCTCGCATCCAAAAAATTCAAGGGATTTCGAGCACTGAAACCTTTATTTCACTGGAACAGTCTTTTAAAAGAACAATTCCTGTTCATATTTGATTTCTTTGCCTCACTGCTTCATAAATCATCAGCCCGGCAGCTACAGATACATTTAACGATTCAATATTCCCATATAAAGGTATTATCACGTGTTCATCAGAAAGCTGCAAAACAGATGGTGAAATTCCTTTATCTTCTGCACCCAATACTATTGCTAATGGAAGATTCATTTCAGCTTCAGTATAGATTTTGGTTGATTTTTCTGTTGCAGCAACTATCTTTAAACCTGAATCTTTTAAAAAGCCGAGGGTCCGCTTTAAACTCTTTACTTTGCAAATGGGAACAGAATAAATCGCTCCTGCGGAAGTTTTTACTGCATCGGAACCAATACGTGCCATTCCTTTTTCGGGAATGATTACACAATGAACACCACCGCATTCTGCAGAACGTATTATTGCCCCAAAATTCCGGACATCAGTAATCTGGTCCAGAATCAGTATAAAAGGATTTTTTCCTGATTCATATAATTCAGGTAAAATCATTTCAATATCAAAAAATTCTACCGCCGAAAGCAATGCCAGCACTCCCTGATGATTTTTACGAGTAATCCTGTTTATTTTTTCAACAGGTACAATCTGATAGGGAATGGAGTTTTCTTTTATAAGATAAAGAAGCTCAGCAAATAATTCATTATCAAGTCCTTTTTTTATTAGTACTTTATCAATGAACCGTCCTTTTCGGATAGCTTCAATTATTGATCGTGTTCCAAAAATAATATCTTCTTTTTCCATTACCAGCTTTTTTTCCTCTTCCATTGCTCCAGTTGTTCATGTTCTTTTTCCCATTTTTCCAGCATTATGACCAGACGTGATTTAAGAGTTTCATATTCTTTAAAAATTCCGGTATGATTATTTAAATCAGGTGTTGAAAGTATCTTATCAATACCTGCTATTTTAGTTTCAATTTGATCGATAGCGTCTTCCGTATCGCTAATCTGTTTTCCCAGCTTCGATATATTTTTGTTTATTTCTTTTTGTTCCTTAAAACTAACTTCCTTTTTGACTGCGTCATTGTTATCCCGGTTGATTTTATCTGTATGTTTTACTTTATCGGCAATTTCGAGCTCTTTTAATGAATCAAGTTTCTTTTTTTGAAGAAAATCATAAATACCTCCAAGGTGCTGCTTAATTTTTTTATTCCTAAATTCATAAACACAATTAACCAGACCATCAAGAAATTCACGGTCATGTGAAACCACGATAACAGTACCCGAAAAGTGAATTAATGCTTCCTTCAGGATTTCCTTTGATTGCATATCCAGATGATTGGTGGGTTCATCAAGTATTAGTAAATTTACAGGTTCAAGCATTAATCGAATCATTGCCAGCCTTGATTTTTCTCCACCGCTTAGTACCTTCACTTTTTTATCTGCATCTTCACCAGAAAAAAGAAATGCTCCTAATATATCGCGGATTTTTGTTCTTACTTCACCAACAGCTATCTCATCAATTGTTTCAAAAACAGTCAACTCGCCATTTAACAATTGTGCCTGATTCTGGGCAAAATAACCAATTTTGACATTATGACCAATATTAACTGTTCCAATATGTTCTACCTCCTGTAAAAGTATTTTTACCAGGGTAGTTTTCCCTTCTCCATTACGACCAACAAAAGCAATTCTTTCTCCATTTTCAACAGAACAGTTTATATTTTCCAGAACCAGATGACTGCCGTATCTTTTAGTAATGTTCTTTGCATCGACAACAACTCTTCCTGACCTGGGGGCAGGGGGAAATTTAATCTTCAAAGCAGCATTATTTTCCTCTTCAAATTCTATTCGGTCAATTTTTTCGAGTTGTTTTATACGGGATTGAACCTGCACTGCCTTTGTGGCCTTATATCTGAAACGTTCAATAAATTTCTCAGTATCTTCAATCATTTTTTGTTGATTTCTAAAAGCAGCCAATTGAATTTCCCGCTGTTCATTTTTCCAATTCACAAAAGCAGAAAAATTCATCTTCTGATCGATGATCTTTCCCAATGAAATTTCTATAGTCCTGTTGCAAACAGCATTCAGAAAAGCTTTATCATGCGAAACTAACACCAGGGCACCTTTATACAACTTCAAAAAATTCTCCAGCCACTGTATGGATTCGATGTCCAAATGGTTTGTTGGTTCATCGAGTAGAATAACATCAGGTTTTCTAAGTAATAATTTTGCAAGTTCAATTCGCATGCGCCAACCACCGCTAAATTCGGCAGTTGGACGATTAAAATCCGTTCTTTCAAATCCTAATCCTATTAAGGTTTGTTCTATTTCAGCCTGGTATGAATCACCTCCTAAGATTGTATAGCGTTCATTTAACTCGGCCAAACGATCCAGCTTTTTAAGATATTCTTCTGAATGATAATCATGCTCCTCACCAATATCATTATTAAGCTTTGAGATTTCCTTTTCAATTGCAAGAATTTGCTCAAATGCCAATAAAGTTTCTTCCAAAAGAGTTTTTGAATCGTTTAACTTCATTTCCTGAGGCAGGTAACCGAAAGTTGTTTCTTTTGAAACACTAATTTCTCCTTCTGATGGTTGATCTTCTCCAGCTATCAGCTTCAACAGAGTTGTTTTGCCTGCACCATTTTTTCCAATCAGTCCAATCCTGTCATCATGCCGAATCAAAAAACTAACATTATTCAGCAGGTCAAATCCTCCAAATCTTACATATACGTTATTAAGCGAAATCATCTTAAATAAATTTTGCAAAGATAATTATTAAAAGATGAATCAGATGAAACAAAAAAAATGGCAAAAAAAATACCCTCCCGGGTAAAAAAGGAAGGGGAAAGCTATGGACGCTTTTTGAAGATGATTGATGATTTACAAACCCCTAAACACAAAACCAATCATAAATACAGAAGACGCTTTCCCCTTTTTAAGTTCTATTTCTGAAAATAAAACCAACCATTAAATCATAACAAATATAAATAAAAAAGATACTACCATAATAGCATTTAGGACATTAAAATTTGACAAATGATACATTAGGGGGTGGTTTTTCTCAACATGGGACAAATTGTTTATTATTGGGACCCCGCAATTATTACGAAAAAGTATCTCAATCGCTAGTAAACACTATATTTGCAGAAAAAAAAGTGGCAAGAAAT
>JBEPWX010000291.1:0-5031 GCA_041642235.1 Mariniphaga sp. | reverse complement strand
CTCATTTTATTTTTGCCACTTTCAATACTCACCTGATGTTCGATGAAATCAATAGAAGAAAACCAAAAGAATGATTAGAATTTTACATACTGCCGATTGGCATATAGGCCAGTTCTTTCATGAATACGATCGTACTTATGAGCACCAGCAATTTTTAAATTGGCTGTTAGATACGCTGACGAATGAACAGATAGATGTTTTGTTGATTAGCGGTGATTTATTTGATTTATCCAATCCTTCTGCGGCATCCATCAAAATGTTTTATTCATTTCTGAATAAGGCTGTAAAGAAAAGTCCTGATTTGCAAATTGTCGTTACAGCCGGAAATCATGATTCTGCATCACGTATTGAATCTCCCAAGCCACTTTTGGAAACTTCGAATATCCACATTGTTGGGTTGGTAGAAAAAGATGAAAGCGGAGCGATTGACTACAGCAAAATCATCATACCTTTAAAGAATAAAGACGGTGACACGAAAGCATGGTGTATCGCTGCTCCTTTTTTACGAATGGGAGATTACGTTGCGGTACCTGATTGTGACAATCCATATTCTGAGGGAGTTGCGGCATTTTATAAAAAGGCTTATGAATATGTAATGTCTTTAAAAAAGGAGGGGCAGGCCATAATCGCTATGGGACATTTGCATGCCAAACAGGCAGAAGTGGGGGATGTCGACAAAATGGAAAGATTAATTATGGGTGGTGTGGAATGTATTTCAGCAGCGGCATTTGATGAAAATATTTCCTATGTCGCCCTGGGCCATATTCATAAAGCTCAGCGTATTGGAGGGAAGGATCATATACGCTATTGTGGAAGCCCGTTACCGATGTCTTTTTCTGAGGTTAATTATAAGCATCAGGTTATTGTATTTGATATTGTGGAACAAAAACCAGAGAATCTAAAAGCTATTGAAATTCCGGTTGCGGTGCCCCTTCAGCGCATACCTTCTATACACAGTTCACTTACTGAAGTACTTGTGAAATTGGCACAATTAGCTCCTTTTGAAGGAGACGACAGTACAGCTCCATATCTGGAAGTTCGTGTATTGATGGACGGTCCTGAACCCGGTCTTCGACACAAAATAGAAACAGTGCTTTCCGGTAAAAATCTAAGGCTTACAAAAATTGATGTACGGTATAAAACAAAATCAGCAGAACCGGAAAAAACTGCAATCAATAATCCTGCGCAACTTGGCGAATTGAAACCTCTGGATGTGCTGCATAAAGTATATCAAACCAAATATAACAACCCTGTTCCCGAAGACTTGCTAAAACTGTTTCAGCGGGTTACACAGGAAGTATATGAATCTGATTAGTAACAATGAAAATACTCGCTATACGAATTAATAATCTTGCTTCTCTTGATGGTACTACAGAGATAAATTTTACTCATGAGCCGCTCAGTTCCGCCGGGATATTTGCCATAACCGGCCCAACAGGAGCGGGAAAATCTACCATATTGGATGCACTTTGTCTTGCGCTGTATGCAAGAACTCCCAGGTATCGGTTTGCGGAAAATGGTATTGATATTACGGATGTAAAAGGAAGCACTATCAAACAGGACGATGTACGCGGTATTTTAAGGGATGGTACCTCCCAAGGTTTTGCGGAGGTGGATTTTGTGGGTATTGATGATCAATATTATCGATCTGGATGGAGTGTAAGAAGAGCTTATAATAAAGCTGACGGAAATTTGCAGCCTTTTGAAATGGCTTTGAAAAATATCTCTGCTAATCAAGTGATCTCTGGAAGAAAAACTGAATTACTGGAGGAAACAGAGCGATTGGTTGGGTTGAATTTTGAACAGTTTACCCGTTCAGTATTACTCGCACAGGGAGATTTTACTGCTTTTCTGAAAGCTGGTAAAGACGAGAAATCTTCATTATTGGAAAAACTTACGGGTACATATATTTATTCAGAAATTTCAAAAAAGATTTTTGAGAACTACCGGGAACAACAGCAAAAGCTACGGGAACTGAATTTGAAGCGGGAAGGAATTGCAACGCTTACAATTGAAGAATTAAACGATTTGCAGGAACAGAAAGTGGTATTTGAAGCTACGATAAAATCAAATGAACAACAATTAGCAGATTTAAATAAGGAAATCAACTGGCACGGCCAATGGTTGAACTTAAAGAAAGGAGTTGAGTCTGCCCGGGTCCAATACGAGCATGTTAATAATACAAAAACAGAAGCAAAGCCCCGGGATCAGAAATTGCAGCAGATATATCGCATACAACCTGTAAGGCCTGTTATTGACAGGTTACAAAATGTACAGGAACAGATTGCATTAAAATCGAAGCTGTCTGAAGAACTTACTTCTAATTTATCAGCTCTGCAACGGCAGAAAGAAGTTCTGGATGAAGATATCGAAAGAATAACATATGACCTGAACACAAAAACAAAAGAAGTAAAGAATGCCCGTCCTTTACTTGATGCAGCCAAAGCTTTGGACGTACAACTATCAGAAAAGAAGGAGCAGATAAAACAAGCAACGGAGGAAGCAGCTATTGCGTACAACAGAGAAAAGCAGTATAGCGAACAGTTATCCCGGACACAAAAGGAGTTGGATCTTGTGCAGGAGGAGATAACAAAACTCGATCGGTGGAAATCTGATAATGAAGTGAATCAACCGGTTGCCGAACAGGAAAGTGTGATTCTGTCTAAGTTGGCAGATGCAGAAGGTATATTGGAAAGCATACAGAATTGCAGCGTCCGAATCCTTAAAACCGAAAAAGAAATTAAACAAAATCAGCAGGAAAAACAACGTCTGGAAAGTGTTTGCGTATCCATTCAAAATCTGTTGAAACAAAAACAAAGCGATTATCAGACATTGCAATTGGCTTTATCTGATATTTCCATACAGGATATGGAAAAGGAGAAATATGTATTGGATGCCACTTTGGAAGATATTGTTGCTGCAGAGGTACATTGGAAATTATTGTACAATGCATTAAAAGAAGGAAAAGAACTGCAGGAATCGTTAAAAAGCAATCAAAATGATCTTGAACAGTATACAGAAAAATTTAAAGAAGCTGAACAACTGCTTGTAGCAAAGAAAACAGAAAGAGATACTTCCCTTAAAATATTAGAAAAAGCAAGGTTGGTTGCAGCTGAAAATGTGGAGCACCTTCGTAATCAGCTTGAGCCGGCAGAACCCTGCCCTGTTTGTGGCAGTACTTCACACCCTTATGTTGTTCATCATCCCGGAATTGAACGTGTACTATCTGAGTTGGAAACAAACTACAGGCAAACTGAGGCAGATTATACAGAGCATCTGTCCTCACATAGCAGCTTAAATCAAGCCTGTATCCAGACCAGGAAGATAATATCAGCACAGGAAGCAGAGATTGCCCGCAAGAAAAAATCACTGCAGGAGTTAGAAAAAATCTGGTCCGGATTTCATGTCTTTGAAAAATGTGAAAAATTATCTGCAGAGAAAAAAGCAAACTGGCTGAAACAACAATTACAGGAACTAAAAAATAAGCAGCAGCAATTGCAGGAACAAATTCAATCTTTTAACAGGAAAAAGGAACAACTGGAGATTTATAAAACGAATCTTACAGAGCTTGATAAACAGTTGAATGCTGCCGAAAACCAGACTAAGGATATTAACAGAAATCTGAAATCTTTTCAGGAACAAATAACTAATTATGCCGGTGAACAACAGAAAGACAGGAGCAAACTGGATAATGTGAAGCAGATTTTATCCGTTTATTTTTCTTCTGAACAATGGTATCAGAATTGGCAGACCGATCCGGAAGCATTTGTGAAGCGAATTAAAAGATTTGCTCTTGAGTGGAAAACCAAGCTGGCAAAATTGGAAAAAAATATACGGCAGCAAAGTGTATTAGCCCAAAAGTTGAAAGGAATGCAGGAACAGGTTACCAGAATCAGGGAAGAAGTGAAGTTGAAGGAACATAATCTTTCCGGACTGCAACTTAAAAGCAAAGGCTTCTCTGATAAACGAAAATCCATATTTAATGGAGAGCCAGTTCAGGAAGTGGAAACAAAACTAAACGAAGCAGTCAATGCGGCAAACTTTAGACTGGAAAAACAAAGAAAAGAAGCCGGGAATTTGCAGGGCGACATTACACGTAACATGGCCCAAATTGAACAATTGGGAAAAGATAAGTATGCATTGTCAATGCAGGAAACTGAATTGAAAAAGCAACTCAGGGATTGGCTGGGCAGCTACAAACAGCAGTATAAAATTGAGCTTTCAGAAGCAGACCTGGTAAACTTATTAGAATTTACCCAGGATTGGATTGAAAAGGAAAGAACCAGTTTGCGTGCGATAGATAATGCCATGATGCAGGCAAAGTCGGTTTTAGATGAGCGCGTAAAATCTTTAGAAATCCATACCGGACAACGTCTGTCAGAAGGGACACTTGAAGAATTGACAGCTATAAAAACAGAAACTCAGGCATTATTAAATCAAAATTTCCAGGCAGCTAATGAGATTGCATTTATAATAAAAGAAGATGTAATAAATAAAAAACGCGTTGGTGATCTTTTGCAGGAAATAGAAAAGCAGGGACTGGAAATGGATAATTGGGCGAAACTCAATGATGTTATTGGTTCTGCGGATGGCAAAAAATTTCGGCAAATCGCCCAGGAATATACCCTGGATGTATTGCTTAGTTATGCCAATGTTCATTTGGAAGTGCTGAGTACGCGTTATGTGTTACAGCGAATTCCTAATTCTTTGGGATTACAGGTGATTGACCAGGATATGGGAGATGAGGTGCGGACGGTGTATTCTCTTTCAGGAGGAGAATCTTTTTTGGTAGCACTGGCACTGGCATTAGGTTTAGCTTCTCTTTCCTCCAGTCGCATGAAAGTAGAATCATTGTTCATTGACGAAGGGTTTGGTTCGCTCGATCCGGCCACGCTCAATATTGCCATGGATGCTTTGGAACGGCTGCACAATCAGGGACGCAAAGTTGGTGTGATTTCTCATGTACAGGAGATGACTGAGCGGATACCTGTACAGATTAAAGTAAGCAAGCAGCAAAGCGGACGTAGTAAA
>JBEPWX010000290.1:0-5040 GCA_041642235.1 Mariniphaga sp. | reverse complement strand
GGTAAATTTAAATAAAATTTAGCACGTATTTCCCCCACTGAACATATAAATGCAGTCAAGCATTTTAATTATTCAAAAAAGCTATACCAATCCTGAAAAGCCCATGAATGCCATAGCGAGTATGCCAGCTGTAATCAATGCAATAGGGGCTCCTTTAAGTCCTTTTGGAACATTTTGTAAATCGAGGTGTTCTCGTATCCCTGCAAAAAGTATTAAGGCTAAACCAAATCCAAAAGCATTGGCAACAGCGAAAACTACTCCTTCTACCAGATTGAAGTTAGTTTGTATGGTTAGAATGGCTACACCTAAAATTGCACAGTTTGTTGTAATAAGAGGAAGAAAAATTCCCAGTGCCTGGTATAAGGCAGGACTTACCTTTTTCATAATTATTTCAACCAACTGAACAAGAGAGGCAATTACGAGAATAAATGCAATAGTTTGAAGAAATGCCAGACCGAATGTATCTAGTACATATACTTGAATCAGGTAGGTAACAATAGTGGCTAAAACCATAACAAATGCAACTGCAAAGGTCATCCCAATAGCTGTAGAAATCCTTTTTGAGACTCCCAGAAACGGGCATATTCCAAGAAACCGCATTAACACAATGTTGTTAACCAAAATTGCTCCTAAAACAATAACCAAATAATTCATTGTTCAGATTTTAATTCTAAAATTGGGTTAATTTTTTTTAACACTGTTAATTAGTGCAACCAGGTATCCTAAAACAATAAAGGCTCCTGGTGCCAGAACAAATAACAGCGATACATAATTTTCGGAATATATAGGAAAATCAAATAATTTTCCGCTTCCCAGAAATTCACGAACTCCTCCAAGCAACACAAGTGCAAAGCTGAATCCCAAACCCATTCCCAATCCATCAATTGCAGCCTTACCCAAACTGTTTTTTGATGCGAATGCCTCTGCACGGCCCAATACTATGCAATTTACCACAATGAGTGGGATAAAAATACCCAGGCTTTTAAATAAGGCGGGTAAATATGCTTCCATAATAAGTTCAACAACAGTAACAAATGCAGCAATAATGACAATAAAGCTGGGAATTCGCACCTTGTCAGGTATCAGTGATTTTATAAGCGATACCACAATGTTAGCCATGAGAAGCACAAAGGTGGTGGCTAGACCCATTCCCAGGCCATTGATGGCTGACGAGGTAACTCCCAGAGTTGGGCACATACCCAGCAGCAATACAAATACCGGGTTCTCCTTAATAAATCCTTTTGTAAAATTTTTCCACTGATCCATAGTTGTCTTTATTGGATAACTGCATCTGCAGTTGGTTCATTCACGTTTTGTTCATATGCTTCAAATGCCCTGACAAGCGCCTCAAGAAAGGCACGCGATGTAATCGTAGATGCTGTAATGGCATCGAAATCGCCTCCATCTTTTGATACTTTAAATGAATGGGAGCCAGGATTTTTCCCTATTACGTTCTGTTGTGGTTTCTGTTCATTACTGAACCATTCGCTCATTTTAGAACCGAGCCCAGGGGTTTCAGCGTGTTCCAGCACCTCATATCCCGAGAGGTCTCCTGAGTTGTCGATACCGGCCATAATTGAAATATGGCCGCTGAATCCGTTGTTGGTAAAGGTTATAATAGCAACTCCTACTCTTTCTCCGTTTTTATATGCAGGGAAAATTTCCAGGCTGTCATTGGAAGTCGGGTCAGCTACTTTGAATGATTCACCCAGTTCATCAAATTCCGGGAGTACTTTTTCAATGGCCTCATTCTGAGCTTTTATTTTTGACTGCTCTATAGCATCCTTGGTCATGTCGTATACGAAACCAAGTGCGGCAGCTGCGATAAAGGTAACAGCAAAAAGTGTTACTACCATATTTATGAATGTTGATTCGCGTTTTGCCATTTTATTTCCCTCCAAATCGTTTTGGTTTCACATAATTGTTAATGAGCGGAGTAAACGCATTCATAATGAGTATGGCAAAGGAAATGCCTTCGGGATAAGCTCCAAAAAGCCTAATGCTGATGGTGATGATTCCTATTCCTGCTCCAAATATCAGTTGTCCTTTAGGTGTCATTGGGGAAGTTACCATATCGGTTGCCATAAAAACTGCCCCCAGCATCAGACCGCCTGTAAGTATATGATAAACCGGATTGACATAACTCTGTGGATCGATGAGCCAGAATAATGCTGCAATTGCAGCAACGGTTCCAATTATCGAAACAGGAATGTGCCAGGTAACGATTTTCTTATACAACATATACAAACCACCAAGGATTATGAACAAAGCGGATATTTCACCCAATGAACCACTCATGTTCCCGATTAACATACCCGCTGATGAGGGCAACTCACTGGTAATTTGCGATACCGGCGTGCCGGCTGAAAGCCCTTCTTTTATTATACCTAGTGGCGTGGCAGTAGTTAATCCATCTAATTCTCCTTCCCGGGCAACTGCAACTGGCCAGGATGTCATTTGTACAGGAAATGAAATAAGCAAAAAAACCCTGCCCACTAGTGCCGGGTTAAAAATGTTGCTTCCCAGCCCTCCAAATGAAAGTTTACCGATACCAACAGCAGCAAGTGCTCCAATTATAATAATCCACCATGGGAGGTTTGCCGGAACGTTGAAAGCTAAGAGTATTCCTGTTATCAGAGCCGACCCGTCGGTGACTGTCGGACTGGTTTTCATCAGAAACTTTTGGATCACATATTCAAATGTCAAACAAGCTGCAACGGCAATAAGTGTAACCCTAAGAGCATCTACTCCAAATACAAACACCGACCACAGCAGAACAGGAATCATGGCATACACCACCCGGTACATTATTTTTCGGGTAGTCTCGGCTGTATGAACGTGGGGGGAAGGTGAAACCGTAAATAAATTACTCATTCTAAGTTTTTGAGTTTAATTTTGTTACCTGCCTTTCCGGCAGGAGGTTAAATGGTTATTTTTTTCTTGATCGTATAATTTGGCCAACTTTTCCTTTGCCAAACCGGATGTAATCGAGCAACGGCCTGTCGGAAGGACAGGTATAGCTGCAGGAACCGCATTCAATGCAGTCCATTATATAGTTTTCTTCTGCCCTGTCAAACAGTTGCTTTTCCGAAAGTGTCATTAACAGGTAGGGTTCCAGTCCCATTGGACAAACCGAAACGCATCTGGAACAGCGGATGCATGCAATTACATTATCCCGTTGCGATTCTTCTTCCGGCATGAGTAGTATTCCCGATGTTCCCTTGGTTACTGGTACATTTACAGAAGCCAGGGCTCTTCCCATCATTGGGCCACCACTGATTATTTTGCCTGTATTTTCAGGTAACCCCCCTGCGGCTTGCAGTAAAAAAGTGGTGGGTGTCCCGATACGTACCAGGAAATTTGAAGGTTTAGCTACATTTTTCCCTGTAATTGTAACCACTCGTTCAAATAGCGGTTTGTTTTTTTGTATTGCTTCGTATAATGCAAATGCAGTCCCTACATTATTCACCACAGCTCCTACCGCTATTGGCAGACCTCCTGAAGGAACTTCTTTTCCCGTAACTGCTTTTATGAGTTGTTTTTCACCCCCTTGCGGATACTTTACCTTTAGTACCGTAACACTTATTCCTTTGTATTCTTTGCATTTTTCGGTGAGTAGATTTATTGCATCGGGTTTATTGTTTTCAATACCGATAACTGCCCGTTCCACATTTAGTGCTTTCATCAGCAAACGAATACCCACCAAAATTTCATCTGGTTTTTCAAGCATTAATCTATGGTCGGAAGTAAGATACGGTTCGCATTCCACCCCGTTTATCAACAGCACTTCGGCTTTCATTCCTTTAGGTGGAACCAGCTTTACGTGCGTAGGAAATGTGGCACCTCCCAGGCCTACGATTCCTGCATTCTGAATTTTCTTTATGATTGTTTCGCTGTCGAGATTAAAATCTTTTACCAGTTCTTTGCTTCGATCTATCTCTTCAAGCCATTCATCTCCCTGAACATCAATATATATTCCTTGTTTGGGATATCCAGAACTGTCGGCTTGAAAATCAACTCTCTTGACTGTTCCCGAAACTGAAGAATGTATGTTGGTTGAAACAAAACTACTGCTGGTAGCTATTATTTGTCCCACTTTAACCAAATCACCTCGTTTTACTGTAGGTACTGCCGGTGCTCCTATATGCTGGGCAACCGGAATGAAAACGGAAGCCGGCAGGGAGATTGTTTCAATGGGTTTTCCAGCTGATAACTTATTTTCAGGTGGATGTACGCCACCAATCTTGAACGTCTTTAACATTCTGGTTTAATTTTCAGTACTACTCACTAATTTTTTTTCTTCCACCTTAACCCTCCTTGGAGGAAAATTCTCTTCAATTATGGATCCGGTAGGACAAACCGGAACGCATTTACGACAGAGCTTACACTTGTCTGAATCAATAAATGCCAAATTGTTTTTGATGGTAATGGCATCAAATTTACATTCCTTTTCACATTTCGTGCAACCGATACAAGCTACAGCACAAGCTTTACGTGCAACTCCTCCTTTGTCCTGGTTCATGCATGCAACTACTACTTTCCGGTTTCTGGGATTTTGTTTGCGTAATTCGATAAGGTTTTTCGGACAGGCATCAACACAAGCCCCGCAGGCAACGCATTTATCGTCAATAATTTTTGGAACCCCTAAATCAGCTCGTAATTCGATGGCATCGAAATCGCAAGAACCAAAGCAGTCGCCGTAACCAAGGCATCCCCATTGGCAATCGGTTTCACCGCTGTATACGGATGCTGCAATAGCACAGGTTGAAGCACCATTATATTGGCTGGTTTTTGGCCGGTGATCACAGGTGCCGTTACAACGAATAAAGGCTATCCGCGAATCTTTCTTAATCGGTTCTAAACCTAAAATTGCTGAAATCTTGGTCATAGTATCGTTTCCTCCAACCGGGCAATACAGATCATCAAGACCTGTGGCCTTTACGCAAGCTTCAGCAAATGCCCTGCACCCCGCAAATCCACATCCTCCACAGTTTGCAGCAGGTAATTGCTCTTCTACTTCATCAATTCTGGGTTCCTCAT
>JBEPWX010000289.1:0-5053 GCA_041642235.1 Mariniphaga sp. | reverse complement strand
GAAGGAACGATTCGAACGCTCGATTGGCAGGAACATATCAGGAAGCGTCCGGGCATGTATATTGGCAAACTGGGCGATGGCACAGCTGCTGACGACGGTATTTATGTATTACTCAAAGAAGTGATGGATAACTCAGTTGATGAGTTTATGATGGGTAACGGGAGAAAAGTTACCATTAAGATCGAAGACGATAAGGTTTTCATAAGGGATTATGGCAGAGGCATCCCTCTTGGAAAACTGGTGGATGTTGCAAGTAAAATGAATACGGGTGCCAAGTACGATTCCAAAGTATTTAAAAAATCGGTAGGATTGAACGGAGTTGGTATAAAGGCTGTAAATGCTTTATCTTCAAAATTTACTATCCGTTCAATCCGTGAAGGAGTAGCCAAGGAAGTAGAATTTAAACAGGGGATAAAAACAGATGAAAAAGATCTGAAGGATTTAGATGAACCTAATGGAACACTTGTGATTTTCGAGCCCGATTTTGAAATATTCCGGAGCTTTCACTACATAAGTGATTATGTGGTGAACATGGTAAAAAACTACACTTTCCTGAATGCCGGCCTCACAATTGAATATAATGGACAGAGGTTTTATTCCAGGAATGGCCTTCGTGATCTGCTGGAAGAAAACTGTGACGATGATCCTATATATCCGATTATTCATCTCAAAGGCGAAGACATTGAAATTGCTGTTACCCATGGGAACCGGTACGGAGAAGATTATTATTCCTTTGTCAACGGGCAGCATACAACTCATGGAGGTACACATCTTCAGGCTTTTCGCGAAGTGTATGTGAAAACCATCCGCGATTTTTACAGAAAAGATTTCGATCCTTCTGATATCAGGGCATCAATTATTGCTGCTGTAAGTATAAAGGTAGAAGAACCTGTATTTGAATCACAAACTAAAACCAAACTTGGTTCTAAGGATATCGGGCCCAACGGCCCTTCTGTACGTGCTCATGTGGGGAATTTCTTACAGAAAGAGCTGGATAACTACCTGCATAAAAACCCCGATAGTGCAGAGGTGTTGCTAAAAAGGATTACAGAGTCAGAACGTGAGCGTAAAGCTATTTCCGGTATTAAAAAATTAGCCAAACAACGGGCAAAAAAGGTAAACCTTCATAATAAAAAGCTGCGCGATTGCCGTATTCATTTTAACAGCGGGCATGAAAAAGCGGAAGATTCAAGCATCTTCATAACAGAGGGTGATTCTGCAAGCGGCTCCATTACTAAATCACGTAATGTAAATACCCAGGCAGTATTTAGCCTGAAGGGAAAACCTCTCAATACTTTTGGCCTGACCAAAAAGGTAGTATACGAAAATGAGGAATTTAATCTCTTGCAGGCTGCCCTGAACATTGAAGATGGTCTGGAAGAGTTGCGGTATAATAAAGTTATTATAGCCACCGATGCCGATGTGGATGGAATGCATATTCGCTTACTTCTCATTACTTTTTTTCTGCAGTTTTTTCCTGAGCTAATTCGGAAAGGACATTTATTTATTCTGCAAACTCCGTTGTTTAGGGTGAGAAATAAGCAAAAAACGTATTACTGTTATTCAGAAGAAGAACGTGCCGAAGCAGTTAATAAGCTGAAAGGGAAACCAGAAATTACCAGGTTCAAAGGACTGGGAGAAATTTCTCCCGATGAATTCACACACTTTATTTCCGGCAACATTCGTCTCGACCCGGTGCTGATGAAAAAACATGAATCGGTAAGTCAGATGCTGGAATTTTATATGGGTAAAAATACTCCTGAAAGACAAGATTTTATTATCGATAACTTATATGTTGAGAAAGATGAAGTTGCCTGACAATAGATAAAAATGGGAAATGTAATTGGGAATAAAATAATAAGTCGTTAGAAGAGTAATTCATAAAATGTCAGAAGAGTTAGAAAATAATGAATCCGGGAAAGAGCAAACGGATGATGGAACCGACGGTATAAGAGAAGAAATAACCTATTTGCCGGGAATGTACCGCAATTGGTTTCTTGATTATGCATCCTATGTAATTCTCGAAAGGGCGGTTCCTTATGTAAATGACGGCCTGAAACCTGTACAACGCAGGATTATGCATGCTATGCGTGAAATGGATGACGGACGATATAACAAGGTGGCCAATATTATCGGCCAAACCATGCAATATCATCCTCATGGTGATGCTTCTATCGGTGATGCCATTGTGCAACTTGGACAAAAGGATTTACTCATCGATACTCAGGGAAACTGGGGGAATACGCTTACCGGTGATGGTGCTGCAGCGCCGCGCTATATTGAAGCGCGGCTTTCAAAATTCGCCCTGGAAGTGCTGTTTAATCCCAAAACAACGGAATGGAAATTATCATACGATGGCCGAAAACGAGAACCGGTAACTTTACCTGCAAAATTTCCACTCTTACTGGCTCAAGGTGTTGATGGTATTGCAGTGGGCCTGGCATCTAAAATTTTCCCTCATAATTTTAATGAAATTATTGATGCTTCGATAGCTTACCTGAAAAAAGAAGATTTTGAACTGCTGCCGGATTTCCCTACGGGGGGAATGATCGACTGTAGCCGGTACAATGGTGGGTTACGTGGTGGTGCAGTTAAAATTCGTGCCAAAATTGAAAAACGTGACAATAAAACACTGGCTATTAAAGAAATTCCTTTTGGGAAGAATACCACTTCGCTAATTGAATCAATCATTAAGGCAAATGATAAAGGGAAAATTAAGGTCAAGAAAATTGATGACAATACCGCGGCTGAAGTAGAAATACTTGTACATCTGGCTCCGGGGGTTTCCTCAGATAAAACTATTGATGCACTTTATGCTTTTACAGATTGCGAGGTTTCGCTTTCTCCCAATGCCTGCATTATTGAAGACGACAAACCTCACTTTATTGGGGTTGCAGAAATATTGAAACGGTCAGTCGACAGTACTCTTCAACTTTTAAAACTGGAACTCGAAATCAGGAAGGGAGAGTTGGAGGAGGCCTGGCATTTTGCGTCGCTTGAGAAAATATTTATTGAAGAAAGAATTTACAAGGATAAGGCATTTGAGGAATCGGAGAATATGCAGGAGGCCATAGCTCATATCGATAAGCGGCTGAAACCCTGGAAACACAAATTCAGAAGAGAGATAGTCAGTGATGATATTCTCCGGCTTATGGAGATCCGAATGGCCAGAATTCTGAAATTCAATACCGATAAAGCCAATGAAAATATACTTTCGATTGAGGATGAAATCGAGGAAGTAATCAATAAAATTAATAATATAATTGATTATACCATTCAATGGTTTCGTCACCTGAAGGATAAATTTGGTAAAGGCCGTGAAAGGAAAACTGAAATCCGCAGCTTTGAAAATATTGTAGCTACAAAGGTGGTGGTAAAAAATGAAAAGCTGTATGTCGATAGAAAGGAGGGCTTTATGGGGATTGGCCTCCGAAAAGCAGAATATGTTTGCGATTGTTCAGACATTGATGATATCATTGTTTTCCGTCGTGATGGAACTTATTTCATTACTAAGGTATCTGAAAAAGCATTTATAGGGAAAAATCCGTTGCACCTGGCAGTTTTCAGGAAAGATGATAAGCGGACCATTTACAATGTGGTATACCGCGATGGGAAAACCGGATTTTCCTACATGAAAAGATTTGCTGTTACAGGAGTTACCCGTGATAAGGAATACGATATAACCCAGGGTACAAATGGATCGAGGATAACTTACTTTTCTGCAAATCCGAATGGTGAAGCGGAAGTCCTGAAGATATTGCTAAAACCGAAGCCGCGCATAAAAAAACTGGCGTTTGAGGTGGATATGGGAGAACTTGCAATAAAAGGCAGGCAGTCGATGGGGAATATCCTTACCAAACATGAAGTACATAAAATTTCCCTTAAGGAAAAAGGCATTTCCACACTCGGCGGACGCAAAATATGGTTCGATGCAGATGTGCTTCGCCTGAATGCTGATAACCGGGGGAAATATCTTGGTGAATTCTCAGGTGATGATAGAATTCTGGTGATTTATAAAAATGGAGAATTTGAATTGTATTCTTTCGATCTGAGCAACCACTTCGATTCCGATATCCTTGTTATTGAAAAATTCGACAGTTGTAAAATCCTGTCAGTTGTATATTACGATGCTGAACAGAATTTCTATTATTTAAAAAGATTCGAAATTGAAGATATTGAAAATAAAAGAATTCGCTTTATCGGTGAACATCCTGATAATAAGTTGGTAAGTATTACCTGGATGCGTTTTCCAAGACTGGAGATAGAATTTGGAGGAAAACATGCCGAGAGGGAGAATGAAATTATTGAGGTGGCAGAATTTATTGGTGTTAAATCCTGGAAAGCTAAAGGTAAGCGATTGTCGAATTACAGTATCGAAAATGTGAAGGAGATTGAACCTGTTATTAAAGATGAAGACGATAAAATTGTTGTTGCGGGGGAGGGGGAACAAAAAAATGAGGATGATTTTGATGATGTTCCATTCGAAATAAAAAGACCCCCAAAAGAAGAAGATCCAAATCAAATGTCACTTTTCTAAGACATGTTTGAAGATTTATTGCTTCTTTGTTAGATTGTACCAATATCAATTGTTATGAGGATTTACCTTATTGGTTATATGGGATGCGGAAAATCAACTCTTGGCCGAAAACTTGCCGAACATGCAGGTTTGCAGTTTGTCGATATGGACCAATATATTGAAGAGCGAAATTGCAAAACTGTGCCGCAAATTTTTGCCGGGGAAGGTGAACCTGAATTTCGAAAAAAGGAACATAAGGCACTGAAAGAACTTTCAGAATTTACTGATGTTGTTGTAGCTACTGGTGGAGGTGCTCCGTGTTTTTTCGATAATATGGATTTGATGAATCGCACCGGTATAACAATTTTCCTGAATATCGACCCTGTAATTCTTGCATCCAGGTTAATGGATTCAAAAACTGAACGGCCTCTTATTAAGGGAAAATCAAAAGATGAACTAGTACAGTTTATCGGTCAAACTCTCGAAAAAAGAATTAAATATTACAGGAAAGCTCAGTATCAGATAACAGAGCCAGAT
>JBEPWX010000288.1:0-5068 GCA_041642235.1 Mariniphaga sp. | reverse complement strand
GCCGCAGAATCTGAAACTTTCAGAGTAAAGGGTTGTCAAGCAATCAAACTAAGCTGGCATTATAAAAATCGATAAGGATTTAGCAAGACCCGGTTGCTAGGACGGATACGGAAGTGACCACCTTACATTAGCAACAGCGAAACAGTTGCATTCTTCCGTAGGTTTCTTCCCGGAAAAAAGCAATTGAACCAGGAGGAAATGATTTTGATTTCAATAAGATACAGGATAAAATTTTCACCAGCTGCAAAGAAGCGACAGCAGATGAGATAGCCGCAGCCCGAACAGAAAGTCTCCGAAATTGCCCGACTGACACAAATATCTGTTATTCAAAATGAATACGGTATTAATAAAGAACAGAAGAAAAATAACATGCTATTGCCTGAAAGGAACAGGTTACCCTTTCTTAAACAGCTTTAAAAAATAAGGTGTCATTAATAAAACGGGTATAATCCAAATAGCCCAATAAGAAAAATATTCAAACCAGTTGCTGATGGTATAGGTATGTTTCTTATCTCCAAATATTTTCACAACATAATCGGTAGTATAGGGTTCTATGGCATCGGGATAATATAAAGCAGCCATATTTGCAAAAGGCGCTCTTGCCAGTTCCGGGTTTACAGTAAGAGCTGCTGTATCGTGAGGGACCACAACCCCAAAATCCGGATCCAACAGATAGGTGGCAGTATCATTGAGTTCTGCCCGGACTACAACATGATGCCCGCCTACATCAAGCAATTCGGCTTTTATTCCATTCTCATTTAAAATTCCTTTAACAATTGTTGAATGAGTAGAACACAGTCCCACTCCCCTTTCCAGATTTTTCCGGTAATTACTGAATTCATAGCGTTCGTATTTTTTTGGGTTTATGTATGAGGCAGCATACAAGAGGTAATTCTCCCATGCAGGGACTCTCAGATGGTATTTTTCGGTACCTGCTGCTTTCCAGTAATGGGCAAAACCATCGTTAACTACTTTATTGATCCGGACAGCAAAATCGACGTTAGACTCATTATTTTTCCTTTTCAACAACTCCTTTATCTCCGGGTAGGGTATCGTAATATCATTCACCCGGTTTCGCAAGGTAATTTCTTCTGAATGGACTTCCGGGTTTCTCATTGTTTTAAACAATCCCAGGATAATTATTCCCAGTAAAACAATACCAATGACAAACAAAATCTGGCTCAATCGTTTCATTTTTATTAATTATTGATGGTTATATTCGCATTCTTATTCAGGTGAATTTGCTTCTGTTATTTCTGGTAGTTACTGCATTTGATTAGATTCTGGTTTTCCCTTCGTCGCTCCAGCGCATTCTTGAAACCCAAAAGGGGATTTATTCATATTCTTTGGAATTTGGTAAACCATGCTCGTTACATCAGAACACCAATCGTTTAACTTTCTCTTCAAGCATAGGATTTCCGTAGGTGATATTTTGATTCCGTTCGAAGTCGTAAAGGGTAAGTTCCCGCAGACGGTAAAAAGCCACCCAGTAACTTTGAATGGAGCGAATATAGTCTCTTTTAGCCTGTTCACGTTCCTGCAAGGCAATATTTAAATCAGTAATACTAAGTTCGCCGTTCTGGAATTTTCTCAATGCAATCTGGTATCCATTTTCGGCCACTTTATCGGCCTCTTCGGCTGTTCTTAACTGGTCTTTCAAAAGGCTAAACTGTTCTACCTGAACAACCACCTGGCGATCAAATTCTTCAATATCTTTGTTTACGTTATAAATGGTCAGTTCCCGTTCCGATTCTGCGAGTTTAACAGTGGAAGCCGATCTCCCCCAATCAAGTAATGGTATGCTCACTGAAACCCTCACCATTCTATCCTTCTCCGGTTGCTTATAAATTCCAGCAAAAGTTTCGCCGCTATTGGAAAGCCCAAAGCTTCCCCTTAAAGTAGCATTTAAACCGGTACTGCTTTTGGCCTCAGCAAGTTCCCTGTCGGCATTAATGAGCCGCCTTTGGTATAAAGAAGTTTCTCTTCTGTTTTCCCTGGCTTTCTGAAGTGCAATTTTTGGATCAATTTCAAAGAGAGAGAAATGCAAAGGTATTTCCAGATCGATTTCCATTGACTGATCCAGGCCGACATATCTTTTCAATTCAAAATCAGCATTTTTCAAATCCATTCGTGCCTGGTTTAATGCCTTCTGGGCATTTAACACTGAAAGCTCTATCCGGGAGTAATCGTTATCCGAACTCTGTCCAAGTTCCTTTTTTGTCTGTGAGATTCTGAGATTATCCATGCTGTTTTTAAGGTTGTTTTCAGCAAGTTTATAATTTGTCTGGACGGTTAAATAAGTAAAATACCGGTAGGTTGTATTCAGCGCTATTTCTTCAATTTCCTCAACAAATCGTTTCTGCGCCTCATCATAAATCATAGGTTCTGTTTTACGGTACCATTTCATCCAGTTATATGAAAACAGCGGCTGACTGAATCCAATAACATACGGACTTCCGGAATAACTTATTTCATCCTTATTAAGGTTGTGTATTCCATGTGCGGAGGTACTTGCCCAGATATAAGTCCCCAATTGCGGTATTGACTGATTAAGGGACAGATTCCCGGAAGCTGCCAGATTGGAAACCTGTTTAAATTCGATACTCCCGTCAGGTTGAGTAATAGGTTGCGTTGTATGAGAATAATTGGGAATATCACCATTAAGCGTTAACTGCGGTCTGAAGCGGGTTTTAAAATTCCGGTATCGCCAGTAATAATTTACATTTTGATTTTGCGCATACTTTGCTGATGAAGATTGAGTCAAGGCCAGGTCTATTACTTCATCGAGAGTAAGACTAAAGTTACTGGTTTTCTCCTGACCCAAAACAGAACTGGTTATTAGAAAGACACAAAATAAAAACAACACTTTTTTCTTAATCAGCATACTATTAAAGACAGAAATATTTAAAGATTGGTTAATAAAAGTAAGAATGAACATGTTTCAAATGACTATCAAATTTTAATGCGCTGCAAATTTCTCATTTTCAATGTCTATTTCATCAAGATGTATGAATGCATTTAATCCATCGGTAACTACAATATCACCTTCCTGCAGTCCTGAAAGGATTTCACAATATTCATTTCCTACAATCCCAAGTGTAAATTCTCTTTTAACTGCTTTCCCACCATTAACTACAAAAAGTTTTTGGGAAGGACTTATTTCACAACCAGGATACTTTTTCAAACGCAAAGTCTCTTCTTTGAAATCACTAATGATTTGTATTTCCACTCTTTGATTTGCCAACAACATGGGATGACTGCTTTCTTCAAGATGAATATTAAATTGTATTTTATTATTTTCAACCATTGGTGTTATATTTCCTACTGTACCTTCCAACTGCTCGTTTTCAATATTTACCAACACTTTGGTACCGGTTTTCAAAAGACTGGCATGCTGTTCTTCAATTGATCCAATAACTTTAAATGAAGTCAAATCAGACATCCTTACGAGCAGATTGTCATTGCCCACCTTTTCGCCGGTGCGTCCTGTAATTGAAAGAACAATACCAGCGGAGGGTGCCCGGATGCTCATCTTTTCAACCAGCTTCTCTTTTTCATCAAGAACTTTCTCCTGCATACGGATCTGCAACAGCAATCCCCTTTCCTCTGATTCCAACTGCTTCAACCGGATGGAATTTTTCTCCACCAGTGTTTGTAAGTCTTTTTCAGCCAAAACAATCTCCTGCTTGGTCTGATCTATTCTTGCAGGTGAAATCCCTCCTACATCCAACAGCTGCTCCTGGTCGGCCAATTGTGATTTTAATGAGGCAATTTTAAGTTTTTTCACCTCTTCATTGTATTCTAAATCAAGCCTTGTACTTTGAGCATTCAAGCGAGTCCGTTCCAGGTTATTTCTTATCACTTCAAGCTGATCTTTAATTTTTTCTATTTCATCCCGCACACTTTCCGTATTAAGCTGCATAATCAGCTCTCCTTTTTTTACCTTGCTGCCTGGTTCGGCATAAATGCTTTGAATGATGCCAGCGCCGGGACTGAGTATTAATACTTCATTCTCTGAATCCACAACACCAGTGGCATTTATCGAAAGAATTATTGATCCTCTCTCCACTACCTCCGTTTCTATGTTTGTAGTTCTTACTGCAGAAGGAACGAGCAAGCCGGTAAAATATGCTGCACCAGCAATTACAAGTACCAATAAAACAATAAGAAAAACCTGAAACTGTTTATTTTTTCTCATGGTCTTTTTTATGTTGGTTAAAGGTAAAACCTTAAACAGATAACATTCTATAAAAAAAAGGAATCTGTTATTTGGGTTAAAATTAATTAAAAATGATTTAAAAGAGGTATATAAAATTACCTTATTTTATCAAGATAAAGGTTTCTTAAATTAGTGAGATAATCCTTATCATTTTTACTGCTAAGAACCCTGACAAATTCCGTTAACTTTCCATTTTTAAAGAAAGATCCCGATGCAGCATCAAATTCATGTCCTTCCCAATTATATTTAACATCCATTGTTACCTTGCTAAATGCATCATACTTCAGGTATTTTGGAATTTCTATGTATCCGAAGTTATAATCCAATTCTTCCACATAAATTCCCTCATCAAGTTTCTCCAGGTTTAAAAACTTCACAATCTTCACTTCTGCTTCAAGTTTTCCCTGAAGTTTTTTATTCATAAGGAAATGTATTCCATGCATATTGTAAGCTTCCTGAATTTTTTCCACCAGCTCAATTTCAGGCAAATGCCTTAACCGGATGACATTTAAAAGTTGTGAACCAATATGCATGTAACCTTTTCCGGAGTCGAAGCTCCAGTTAGCATATTCTTTTTCAATGCTCTGTGTAGCTCTAAGTACTTCTTCAAGTGGATATTGCCTGTTGAGCACCAGGTAGATATATATAGGCTGTGCCAGTATAGGAGATTCATGGTAATAACCCGGAAACTGATTGAGTGCCTCAAAAACCAGGCTCCCGGGTAAAACTTTGTCTTCTACAGAAACAATAGTTATTTGTTTGGTAAGATTGGCAAAAACTTCCATTTTTTTGTTCTGTTCCATAATATGGTATCTTTGGTTTTATTTTTAGTTAAACGCATGCCAAACA
>JBEPWX010000287.1:2261-5073 GCA_041642235.1 Mariniphaga sp. | reverse complement strand
TCCTTGTTGAACGCAATGTTGAAATCAAACCGGGTTAGTTTTCCACTTTCCACGGCCAGCGGAGCGGTTTTCATTATCATTTCATTTAGTGGTTTCAATGACATGTTTCCCAAAGATCCGATAACTGTATGTTCATATTCCGGAGTGTTTAAATCGAAAGTAAACCTGGCCGAAAGTAATGCTTTATCCATCAGGTGTGCTTCAGCATTAACATGGAAAATACCATGCCCTTTGGTTTCTTCTTTAATATTTGAAAGCCTGTCGCCTGTAAAGGATAGGCCGGTAAATTCCACAGAACCTGGTTCATCAAAAATACTCAGCAGTTCGCTGTATTTAATTCGCGAAGGCATTAGTTTTACAGAATCGAAAACGAATGGCTGGTTCAGTTCCTTTATTAAATCCTGCGGCCATTCCGGACGCTGCCTCTGATCAAACGGGAAACGCTTATTTCTGAATATTTGAATATCCGCAGGTCCGATTATCAGGGATCCTGCATCAAGAATATTTTCCTGAAGCCATCGTCTTTCATTGATTGCCCGAAACTCCACATATTCGATTTTTGCTTCGGCAACATCTGTCTGAAATCCTGACTGCAGCGGAAACGATTTCCTGTCAGCAACCGGTTTTATACCGATGTTATTCAGTGAAACCAAATGGCCAGATGACTTGTATATTAAAGAATCAACAGTATATTCATACATCTTATTTTTACTCGTTGTTGACAACTGGGTAGCAGAGATAGTAAATTCCTGCGAATTCAACAGATTGTGAGAAGTCTGGTTTTTACTCAATACAATATCTTCGAACGATAAATTCAGCCTGTTGTTAAAAAGTTGTTTTCGCAGCCAGTTGAAGTTGAGATATGCATTGTTGATGTTCAGGCTGTTTACCTCGATTGAGTTTACAAGATGTTCTACGTAGGGGTAAAGATCAAGGGTCTGCAAAAATTTCAGCGTGTCATCTTTCAATTCTTTGTTTATTGTAATGGCAATTTCAGGATCGTTTACTTCAATGCTGTTAAAATTAAAGTTATTTTCAGTTAGGGCGGAATTAAAATCAAAACCATGAAAATGAATATTCGGAGCAGAAATGGAAAACCTATTTGTTGAATCATCACTGATTAGGGGTAAAAAAATCAGATTTGAAATGTCAATTGATTTTTTAATTTTGTCAAATCCGATGGATTCAATCCGGAGTTTATGAATGTCATCAACTGGAACAGTAAAATCGGAAGCTGAAAAAAGAATGTTATTGCTGGAAACCTGTACCTGATTTTGGTCATTGCTTTTTAGTATCAATTCCGGAACCGACAAATGAAAGGAGAAATTAGCCAACGCATTGTGGTGTATGCCATTTTTTTTATAGATAATAGCCTTCCCGTCAGTAATCTTTAATTCAGATATTTTGAGTGATTCAACCACTGATGGCATTGGAAGACTGTAGGCTTTTAAGTCGAGACCCTTTACTTTTTGAGCCTGTTTATAAACCTGAAAAAGTGGACGCACCAACTCCAGAGTTTTGATTTCAGGTTCCTGTGAATAATATGCTTTCCGGAAGTCAAATCCTTCAATTTTTATTTCAGGAATAGCTACCTGCCATGTTGTGGCAAGGTCGTTGTATTTTTCTGAGGTAATCAGAGGAAAGAGTAACGCCTCACTGATACGGATACTGGACTCAGATGAGGAAAGCCTGATTTCACTTCCTTTAAGTATATGCACATCATCTGATAATTCAAACTCCTGATCTTTAATTACCAAATCAAAATCATCTGAAAAGAGCAGACGTTTTTTATCACGTTCACTGTCGTTTAGCCTGAAGTTCCTTAGCAATACTGAAAATTCATTATCAAATGAGGTAGTTTTTCCATTTCGGGTATGGTTTATCCATTTCAATAATCCATCCGATATACTGAACCTGCGGACCTCTATATCTTCAAGGTAACTGAAAACAAGCTCGTAAAAATCTGATAATCCCTGCTGTTCGTTTTCTTCTTTAAGTGTTCTGAAATTCTCGAAATAAATCTCCGGAGTGGTAATATTAAAATCAGCAATTTGAACTCTTTGGTTTAAAAATGCATCTGTCAAATTAACATCTTTGAGAATAATCCGGGGTACAAATATTTTGAATAACTCCGAATGCCCAGTCTGGCTCATCGTATTCAAGCCAACATTTTCGAGCACAGGCTGAAGCCGTAGGTTTTCTATTTCAACCAGGTGATTGTAACTCGAAACAGACAGTGTATCCACCTCGAGTTTATGGAAATTATCAGTGAGCCGCATGTTATAGTCAAAAAAATGCAGGTCGAAATCAGAAGCATAAAAAAAATTTACCTTTCGCTGTACACTTGCTGAATCAAGCCGAAAGTCTGAAAGATGAAATTCTATGTTGGATTCCAAATATCCTTTAATGGTTTCATTATAACTGTTCCTGATGTTTAGTTTTCCATCCGTAACATCTACTGAATTTGCATATACACCCTGCAGGTAGTCAGTTACGACTTCATAAAGAAGTCCTGAACCCTCCCTTTTTTGTTTTTCTTTTTCAAGTTTATAAAGCAAATGAACATTGGGTTCTTCTACTTCAATTTTTGCAGTTGGTAAAATACGCTGATGATATAATTTAAGGAAATCAAGACCTTCGATATTCACTTCCCTGCATTCAATGTTGATTTCATTCTGTATTGTCGGATTTTGATGGTTTAGGGGAAATATTTGAATGTCACCAACATGCAGCCTGTTTGAGTACGTAGAAGCGAATAATGATCCCGCACTGAAAGAATGTTCATTGTCTTCCAACCTCAGGTGATATCCTT
>JBEPWX010000287.1:0-2251 GCA_041642235.1 Mariniphaga sp. | reverse complement strand
TATCCTTTTACATGCATTTCCAAATCACTGGCATGTAGTAGTTTCTCCTGGTTTAAATAAGAGATGGAATCCAGCCCGAAGTCATTCAAAATGATATCAACCGATTCAAAACGTTGACGGTAATTCTCTATGTCGGGTTGTCTGAAAATTTCAACATTGGCTCCCTGCAGGTAGAAGCTGTCAACCTCTAGTTTTATAAATTGGCTTTTAATCAGAGAGTAAAGATCAAATTCCTCAATATCTTCAAAGCGAACTTGTTTCGGATTATTTTTATGAAAAAATTTAATCTTTGGTTCAAGGAATTCCAGAAATCCTATTTTCAAGGAATCACTCAATGCAAAGTGTGTTATACTCTGGCTTTTTATATAAACCTCAGGTACATAAACCTCAAAAAGGTTTTTTTCCGGCAGAAAGAAATAGGGGGATAAATTAAATCCTTTAACTCTTATGTCGGTGGTTTTTAGCGAATAGTAGAGGGTGTCAACAGTTAACAAATGAAGGCTGTCACCCATATCGTTTCTGAAATCATGCATCCGGATAAGAATATCCGTTGTTTCAAAATATTTTTGCTGATTATGAGCCATATCTGAACTGGTGACAAAATCGTGTACATCAATCGATATTTTCTCAGCCTTTGTGATAAAGTTGGAATCGCCTGCCGCACTGTATAAGCCAAAATCTGCTTCTTCCAATTCTATTTTTTTTATATCCACTTTTTGCACAAATCCAAAGAAGGGCCACATTTGCTTCAGGAAACCGGTTTTAACTCTGATGGAATCAACCTGAAGCAGCTTTTCTCCGGCCAATTCTACCTCCGGCTTAGTTATTTTTATTTTTTTTACTGAAAGTGTATTGTCTGCGATCAACATTCTCAGGTTAATTGCTTCAAATTGTATTTCATTTGCTTTGAAGCTGTATAGAATTTCCTCCTGAGTTATTTCCTGGTCCGATAGCCTGTTGTTTGCAGGTATAAGTCTGGCATTCGTAAGGGTAATCGAAAATGGAAACAGACTTCTTTTGATACCTGCAAGGGATAGCTCATACTGACCTTCCGATTGCTTGTCGGTATATGTTGAAAGCCGGTTGATTAAGAATGCAGGAATCCACAGCCATATTATTAGTACTGCAGCCAACAATAAAAGTAAAAAAGATGGTAAAAACCAACCCTTTCTCTTCTGTATGTTCTTCCTTGAAGTCATTGGGTAAAAATGGTAATTTTTTTTAATAAAACTGAATTTAAACCATTAACTTTAATTACCTGAAAGACAGTTGGTGCTAAACAACGATCAGGAGTAAAAGAATAGTTTTTAAATTAGCATTGCATAAAGGGTTAATTAAATTCCTATTTTTACTTTTAAAACCATAAATACCAATTATATGAAACTAATCCTGACTTTTGCAGCCTGTTTTGCAATAAATTTCAGCCTTACAGTGACAGCCCAGCCGGTAAAAATTATGGTGGTAACAGGAGGTCATACCTACGATACCCTTCAATTTTTTCAAATGTTCAGGTCATTAAAAGGTGTCGAATTTAAGCACTATAATCAGCCGGAAGCAAATCAGGTGCTGACTAATGGGATTGCTGAAAAGTTCGATGTGCTGGTTTTTTATGATATGTGGCAAACTATATCTGATCCTGAAAAGGAAGCTTATATAAAGCTGACCAGGCAAGGCAAACCGTTTCTTTTTCTCCACCATTCTCTGGTATCGTATCAGCAGTGGACTGAGTTCGAGAACCTGTTGGGAGGAAGGTACATTGAAAATTCTGAACTGCCCGGGGCACAGCAATCAACTTATAAACACGATGTATGGGTCAATGTAGAAATTGTCGCAAACGATCATCCGGTTACCCGGGGAATTAAAAATTTCAGGTTATTTGATGAGGTTTATGGTAATTTCAGGATATTGCCACAAGTGAAACCACTGATTAAAACCAACCATCCACAAAGTACTGGTGTAATCGGATGGGAGAACCGTTATAATTCTTCTCTGGTGATTTATCTTCAGCCGGGACATAATAGTAATGCTTACAATTCTGAAAATTACCGGAAATTGATTTTGCAGTCGATAAACTATCTTTCCGGGAATGAGTGAGCTATTCTGCAACTGGAATTTTGAACTAAAATCATATAATACTAACGTTAAAATGAAATCAAGCTATGGAAAAGGTAAATCAAAAAAGGCTTTTTGTTGCCAGTTGTCTGGCACTTTTAGTAACAGCGATAACATTTGCCATCAGAGCACGAATTGA
>JBEPWX010000286.1:0-5075 GCA_041642235.1 Mariniphaga sp. | reverse complement strand
TGCGGGCAATGCAATCTGGATGGATTCGATAATTAATGCTGGTTGGTCTGCAGACACTCTTGCTGGCGTTTCTTCCACATATAATTGTCACGGCTATGCCTGGCACATGTCAGATGGCGGTGACACCGTTAGAATCCCATATATTCCTGATGTTGAGAAATATTATAGTGGTGCAAATCCCACTTACAGGGCAGTTGCTAGTTCTGGAAAATATAGAAAGGTTTATTATAATGGAGCCCAACACTCAGCAATTGTTGATTCGGCTAATACAAGTTGGGTCATATCAAAATGGGGGAATGGACCGCTGGTTCGGCATTTACCTAACCATTGCCCGTATAATGATCAATATACCTATACTTTAGAATACTATGAATTAATTATTGATAATTTACCCAATAGCGTTTCCAAAGGCTGTGCCGTTGATATATCAACTCTTGACATAACCGGGGCAACCTACAATTGGACAGGCGATACTAGTTATGTTTGCGCTGTGGGGAATACTTTTACCGGTTCAGTTACCGGATTAAATACAACACCACCCTATGGCAAAGGTGAAGCGAAAGTAAAAATTACCAGTACATATTCACAAACAACTGTTAAAGGCATCAAGGAAATTGCTGTGACTTCACAACCTGTAAGCCCTGTTATTTCGGGACCAACTTTGGTTTGCTCAGACAGTGCCACTTTTGCCCTGAATAATGTTCCTGAAGGCAATACTGTTACCTGGTCATCCAGTTCAAATCTAAGCACCTCTGATCCTAACGCAAATCCATGCACCTTTGTTTCTACCGGAAATGGAAGTGGCTGGATAGAAGCAAGTGTATCTACTGGTTGTGCCGAAAATATGTTTGCCATTAGCCGATACGATGTTTGGAGTGGCGCTCCTGTTTTAACCTCTATGTCGGGACCAACAAGTACACCAAATAACCAGTGGGCGATATATTCTGCCGATCCTTACAATTCATTAATGGGTTTGCAAACCGACGATTATAACTGGACATTGTCTCCATTAAACGGAAACTCTCTTTATCAATATGGAAGATACCTGGATATTGCTTTCTATAATTCAGGGTATTATCAGCTTGTTGTTAATGCTGAAAACACTTGCGGCGCAAGTGGGTATCTTTACAAATATATCAATGTGTATGATGCGAAAAGTTTGTCAATAACGCCTAACCCTGGGAATGGCGAAGTAACTGTGGCAATTGAATCGACTGATAAAAACGTACTTATTGTTTCAGAATGGGATTTGGAAATCTTTTCCGAAACAATGTTATTGAAAGATAAGAAAACCAAGTTGAAGGGCAACAGCACAACCATCCAAACCGCCGGTTGGACCGAAGGGGTTTATATAGTTCGTGTGAAATACAAAGACCAGATTTTAACCGGAAAACTTATTGTGAAAAGATAAAGTTTATAATTGTAGCCCATAAAACCTTCAGGATTTGCGTAACCCTGAAGGTTTAAACCAAAAACAAATATCATAAGGCTGCTTGCATAAATTTCGAAAAGCACATGCTGTAAAACATCCATCTTCAGGGTTACCTTTTGCTCTTTTTCTGAACATATATACAGAAACACAATACCAGTAATTTAAAAAAACAGGAGACACAACCAAATTTTAACTTTTTGCATCTTAACAAACAAAACATTAACTTTAAAAACCAATAGTATGATGAAACACGGCCCATAATCACCATTTAAACGAAAATTTCCCGGAAAACCACAAGGTGGAAATCCTCCGGAACCTTGCCAAACAAACGCGATGAAAATCGCTCCTAATCGCTCTCACACTGGGTAGCTTAACTACCCTGAATACCGAAAATAATTCAAAATAAAAAACAAAATTTCCTTTTAATTCTTAAAAACAAATATCATGAAAATCAAAATTTTTAAATTAAGTACAATTGTTTTGCTCCTTATTTTTGTTGGGGCAGGTTGCCAAAAAGATGAGATTGACTATGCGGATGAAAGTATTGAGATTAGTACACATCCAGGTATAACAGTTTATAAAACAAATAGAAATTATATAAATTTTGTTGATGTACAAATTACAAACGAGGGTTATCTCAATGGTATTCCATCATATGATAAAAATGATTCCAGAATTAGAATTGATAAAAATGGTAAAGCTGTCCAAAACTTCAGATGGCGTTTAAAATCTGGATATATTTTAGATAATAATGCATCATTGCATGAAGCTTTTACTGATATTACGATACAAGAATATGTCGATTGGAATACGGCAAATGGTGTTGCTGGCTGGCCTGACAGTTTAATTTGGCCAAGAATTATTGAATATGATCCTTTTCTTGAGTTTTATTATATGGAAAGTCCCGGAGAACCTGAGTCCTTTACCATAGGTGAAATTAATAATATGATAGAAAATGGATCATTTAAAACCATTTTTAAGAAATTAAAATAATTACCTCCAAAAATTGAAAAAAATGAAATCAAAAATTATTAACATCCTTATTTCTTCTCTATTCTTCTCTATCCTTCTCTATCCTCAAAAATCAGAAGCCAAAAATGTTGCACCCGGTAAGGTGAAAAAAGTTGCTTTAAATGTTTTCTCCAATCGCTTTGGAATTGATAAAAATGTGATTGAAATTTCAGAGATAATACCGGTTAGCGCCAATGGCGAGGTTATTTTCACCATATTTAATTTAAATCCAAAGGGACATATTATTATATCAAATGATGATGTTGCAGACCCAATTTTGGGATATGGCTTTGAATCTCATATCGATTTTCGGAATATACCACCCGGGCTGGAATACTTGCTTGGGGAATATAAATCTGAAATTTTGAGTGCAAAAAAACAAAAGCTTAAATCAAATGAAACCATTCAAGAGAAATGGATGAATTATTCATCGGACGAATTTGAATTGGGATTAAAAAGCTATACAGTTGGAGATCATTTATTAGAAACTCAATGGGGGCAGGGCTTAGCGTTTAATGATTCATGCCCGGATGATCCTGTCACTCATAGTCAATGTGTTGTTGGCTGTGTAGGTGTGGCATTGGGCCAGGTTTTAAACTACTGGGGATGCAGAGTATTTCCTGATGGTAGTGTTAGCCCCTATACTCCGGATCGATTTTCTTCATCCATTTCATTAAATTTCTACGATAAGGACTATAATTGGAACGATATTGGTTCGGTTCCCGGCGCAACCGCTCAATTCTTGTATCATTGTGCAGTGGCGGTAGAATCAGATTTTGGAGACTCGAATATCGGTACTTCTGCAGATTTTAATATGGTTCGTTTTGCACTAGTTAATTATTTTGGGTTTAATGCACAGAATCCGGTTTTAAAAACGTCATATTTAGATAATCAATGGAAAAACATGTTAAAAAATGAAATTGATGCTGAACGGCCTGTTATTTACACGGGTAAATGTGATACTTGTTCCAAAGGACATGCATGGGTAATTGATGGGTATGACATATATGATAAATTCCATTGCAATTGGGGATGGACAGGACAGGATAATGGATTTTATTCCCTTTCTGATTTAACACCTGATAATGAAGACTATACCAGTGACCAACGAGCAGTTTTGGGAATAGAACCGATTTTAGACGCTTGTTCTGGTTTGGATGGTGCTGATATTATATGTTCATCCAATGAATCTTATTCTGTAAGCATTCCGTCAACAGCAAGTGTTGTTTGGAGTAAAAGCAGTTCACTTAATGAAGTTGGAGGAAATACCAGTACAACCTATACTGTAAGCCCCGCTACTTCGGGAACCTCTGGCTATGTTTCGGCTACAATTAAAAACAGTCAGGGAAATACATTTTTAGTTAGAAATAAGGAATTCTGGATTGGATCTTTGGATGAAAACAAAATTGTTTGCAGCAGACAGGGACAAGCTTCAGGTGCATGGGCTCAATATCACATTTTATGTGACGAGGATTATACTTATGCAGTAGCGGGGTACGATTATAATGGGGATGGATTTAACATTGGAGATGAACAGTCGCTTGCAAACAAATCGATACTGGAATACGATTGGGATGTTCCATCGGGCTGGATTGGAACACTACCTATGGCGGCGGTGTGGATAATGAAGAGGTTGAAATATCGCCCAACTGGGGCACAAACCCTTCGCCGGGCGATATGGTGCAAATAGGAGTCCGGGTACGAAACGGCTGTGGATGGACAAACTGGGAATACAATAACTGGGCAGTAGTCGACTGCAGTGGAGGAGGACTACTACTGTCTGTTACACCAAACCCAGCAAATAGTGAAGCTACACTAACTATTGAATCTGAGGCAAAAGACGAATCTTTTGATGTAAACGCTGAATGGGATTTCGAAATTTTTTCAGAATCGCAACTACTGAAAATAAATAAAACCGGGCTACGTGGGAAAAGTACAACCATCCAAACCGCTGGTTGGAAAGAAGGAGTATATGTAGTTCGTGTTAAATACAAGCCTGAAAAGAAACCAATGAAAATATTAACTGGAAAACTTGTTGTGAAGCGATAGGATATTTACCCAAAATAGAATTAAACCTTCAGGGTTTCGCAAACCCTGAAGGTTTTTCCTAAAAATAAATTCATTTGGGCTTTCCACTAAAAAAGCCCGCAATCAATAACTTTTAAATTTTAAACGTATGACTTTAACTATGAATTTCTCACAAATGACCAACGCAGAACTGCTGTCGTTTGGGCAGGACCTCGACTCCATTCTCTCACCGCTGAGCGAAACCATCGCTCCTGTTTACAACCCGTTTCAAAATTCGTTGTCGCGCTATGCCGAAATTGCGGTAAGCGCCATCGAAAAACAGGTGGCCCAGCAACAAACCGAAGAACTGGCCAGGGCCGATGATACCCGCGACGGATTGTTTCGCGGTGTGAAGTATCTCGTGCAGGCTTACCTGCTGCACCCCGACGCAGCCAAACGCGAAGCAGCAGTCGAAATCGAAAAATCAATAGCCAAAGTGGGCTGGAACCTGCACCGCGAAAGCTACGACGAACAGTCGGCGCTGATGCGCACACTGCTTTCGGAACTCGAAAACAAGCACGCCGGGCGGCTGACGCTGCTGGGCATGACCGAATATGTGGCAGAA
>JBEPWX010000285.1:0-5123 GCA_041642235.1 Mariniphaga sp. | reverse complement strand
ATTTACTCCCAAATTGTAGTATAATGCAAGCGAAATAACATTATTGAACTGATTGTTCAGCCAGTAATAACTTGTTGCATCCTCCCCCGGGTGACCTCGAATGGGAAGAACAGACAAAGCAAACCGGAGATCAAGCAGTACTTCATCGAGCAAACCGAATTGAAAGCCAAGGAAGGGTTGTAAATCGAAACTATTGAATTCATTCCTGTCCTGCGGAGGGAAAGGACCATATTCATCGTATTCGCCTGAATGAATAAGATATCCTGCCGAAACCCCTGCTATAACGGCCCCACGGTTATTTGTGCGAAAACCAATAAATAAAGGGACATCGACATATCCCAGTCGCATAATGTATTTCTCAGGATCCGGATCTCTGGGTGGAATGCGTTTTCGGGATCCTTTCTGGGAATATTTTATTTCAAGGCCGGTAAAAATGGTTGGAATAATATCTGTTTGAACAAATATTCCAGCAAGGATTCCCGGTTTATGATATCCTTTAAAATTATCTCCCTCCACCTGTGAAGCATTGAACCCTGCTAGTAATCCGGCATCGAAACGCTGTGCGATTGCCAATTGGGCCAGTAACATAAAAATTACCGGGAGTGTAATTCTTTTTATCATTTTATTTAAGTTTTTCAAGTTCACGTTTCAATTCATGAATTCCATCACCGGCTTTTTCCCGAATATAAAATACATTATCCAAATAAACCTGGGGTTTATTAGGATCAACTATAAAAACAGGTACTTCTGGCCGAATATAATGAATTAAACTTGCTGCAGGGTATACCATGAGTGAAGTACCGATCACAATAAAGATATCGGCTTTTGAAGCAATATCCAAAGCTTTTTCAATTTCAGTAACCTTTTCACCAAACCACACGATATGTGGTCTTAACTGACTTCCCTTTTCACAAGTATCACCCATTTTCAGCTCCCAATGGCTGAGGGTATATATCATGCCGGAATCCACTGTACTACGTGCTTTTTTTAATTCACCATGCAAATGCAACACATTGGAACTTCCGGCTTGTTCATGCAGATCATCTACATTCTGAGTAATTACTTCAACTTCAAACCACTCTTCCAATTCTGCAATACCTTTATGTGCACTGTTGGGTTTTGCTTCCCAAAGCTGCTTCCGCCGCTCATTGTAAAAACGCAGTACCAGCTCAGGGTTATGTTGCCAGGCCTCAGGGCTGGCTACTTCAGTAACATCATACTGCTCCCAGATGCCACCCATATCACGAAAAGTTTTCAATCCGCTCTCCTGGCTAATTCCTGCTCCTGATAATATGACCAGTTTTTTCTTCATCGGCAAAAAGAATCTGGCTTAAAGATAGGTTAAAATCTTAATAAGATATCTAAAAATTATTCAGTAGTACTATTCTGTTTATTTTTCACAGAATAAGAGAAGCTAAAAACATTTGAACACAAAGGTTATTCCTACTTGAACAATTTTTCTGAAAAATCTTTGCTCAAAATAGCTACATTTGTAGCTCATGATTGATCATTCCACCATACAACGAATTTTGGATGCCTCGGACATTACTGAGGTAGTTTCAGATTTTATTACCTTGCGCCGGCGTGGCGTTAATCTACTGGGTTTGTGCCCTTTCCACAATGAAAAAACGCCTTCTTTCACAGTTTCTCCTGCCAAAGGGATTTACAAATGCTTTGGTTGTGGAAAAGGTGGGAATGCAGTAAATTTTATAATGGACCACGAGAACCTGAATTATCCGGAAGCGCTTAAATGGCTTGCCCGAAAATACAACATTGACGTGGTGGAAGAAGAAGAAACCGAGCAACAAAAACAGCTTAAAGATGAACGGGAAAGCCTTATGATTGTAACGGCTTTTGCCCAAAAATATTTCACCCGCACTTTATGGGAAGACAATGATGGCCGTACCATTGGTCTGAGCTATTTTAGAGAAAGAGGCTTTCGCGACGATATAATTAAAAAGTTTGAACTTGGATATGCAACCGACGGGAAGGCACCTTTTACTGAAGCTGCACAGAAACAGGGTTACAAGCTGGATTTTCTTGAAAAAGCGGGTCTGACAATAAAACGTGACGACTGGATACGCGACCGGTTTTCAGGGAGGGTTATGTTTCCCATACATAACCTGGCAGGCCGGGTGATTGCATTTGGCGGCCGCCTGTTGAAAGAAGATCCAAAGGCTGCAAAATACCTTAATTCACCCGAATCGGAAATTTATCATAAAAGCAAGGTATTGTATGGTATATTTCAGGCCAGAAGAGAAATGGCGCGTTCAGATAAATGTTACCTGGTGGAAGGCTATACCGATGTCCTTTCTATGCACCAGGCAGGCATCGAAAATGTAGTAGCCTCCTCCGGTACGGCACTAACCCCCGATCAAATAAGGCTAATAAAACGGCTTACTCCCAACATCACAATCATATATGATGGCGATGCCGCAGGCATTAAAGCTTCATTGAGAGGAATTAACCTGGTATTGCAGGAAGGCTTAAATGTGAAAGTATTGCTCCTGCCCAATGGTGAAGACCCGGATTCTTTTGCCAGAAAAAAAGGTGCCAGCGGATTCCAGAACTACCTGGCAGAACATGAGACCGATTTTATCCGGTTTAAAACAAACCTGCTGTTAAAAAGTGCCGAAAAGGATCCCGTAGCCAAAGCACGGCTCATTTCCGATGTTATCGGTTCGGTTGCAGTAATTCCTGATACCATTACCCGTTCGGTATACATTAAAGAGTGCAGCAGATTGCTGGATGTAAATGAAGATATTCTGTATACGGAAATCCGAAAGCAAAAGCATAAACAGAATGAAGATTTTCGCAGAAAGGAAAAGCGGGGCGAGCAGGACCCGGGCTCAACAGAACTAAAAAAATTAAATCAACCAAAAGAAAAAGTACAGGAAGTACCGGAGTTGTTGGTAGAAGAAGCAGAATACTTACGTTTTCTATTAAAACATTGTAACACTGTATTATATGAGGAAGAAGGTGAAAACCCACAAGAAGTTACTCAGGTAAAGGTTGGAGAGTATATGGTTGAAGAACTGGAAAATGATGATCTGCTGCCGGAAAATGAACTATTCAAACGCATTTTTTACGATGTGAAGGAAAACCTCGAACACGGAAACTTCGACCCATGGAAGCATTTTATCTATCATCCGGTGGCAGGCGTGAGTAAATTAGCGACCGATTTGCTTTCTGAAAAATTTATTGAAAGCAAACGATGGACAAAAGCCGGGGCTTTCACAGAAAAGGAAGAGGAAATACTCGATTACCTTGTTCCCCGTATAATTAATGAATATAAACTTAGAAAAATTAAACTGATGATGGCTAATATTGAACTTGCCATTAATGCAGCTTTCAAAGAACATAATTTTGAATTGGTTATTGAGGAGCAATCGAAATATATGAACCTGAAAAGGGTAGAAAAATCTTTATCGGATAAGCTCGGGAGCCGTGCTATAAATTAATTTTTGATGCGAACTATTTGTATTGAACAGCGGGAAAAAATAGATGAAATAATAAAATCATGTAAAATATGTTATGTTGGAATGTCGGATAACGATGTTCCATATATTTTACCTATGAATTTTGCCCTGAACGGCAATGTGGTAATCCTTCACTCGGCTCAAAGTGGCCGGATGTGGGAAACAATAAAACAAAATCCTAAAGTTTGCATAAACTGGACAAAGGGAGAAAAACTTGCATGGCAGGACGAACGGGTAGGATGCAGTTACCGAATGGTATCGACATCCGCACTTGTGGAGGGGATAGCTGAGTTTGTTGATGATTACCACGAAAAAGAACAGTGTCTTCACCAGATAATGGCTCAATATAGTGATCGTGGATTCAAATTTAATGCACCGGCAATAAAAAATGTAGGAATTATAAAGGTACATATTGAAAAAATTACAGCCCGAAAATTTGGAGAAAAGGTTTTAAAATAACAGAAAACATTTTACCAGCCAGTTAATAACCATGAAAATACGGCTTCCTGCTGGTATTTTATTTTTCTATCTTTACACAAAAAATATTTTATGGTGTTTGTATCGGGAGGTACGGGATTAATTGGTTCGCATTTGTTATTCGAACTGCTTTCCAGTGGGAAAAAAGTAAGAGCACTGAAACGTGATTCAAGTAATACTAGGCAAGTACTTAAAATATTTTCTTATTATTCTGACAAACCCGAAGAACTGTTTTCACGTATCGATTGGGTAAATGGTGATATTCTCGATTATTTTACCCTGGAGAAGCTTATCATGGGGGCAGAAGAGGTTTATCATTGTGCTGCCATCATTTCTTTTAGTAAAGGCGATAGCAAAAAAATGATAAGCAATAATGTGGAAGGAACAGCAAACATGGTAAACGCATCGCTCGAAAATGGTGTAAAGAAATTCTGTCATTTAAGTTCTGTATCTGCTTTAGGTCAGCATAAGAATGGTTTTCCAACAGATGAACAGACAAACTGGGTACCCTCAAAAAAAGTAACAGCCTATTCTGAAAGCAAATTTTTCTCTGAAACTGAAATATGGAGGGGAATGGAAGAAGGTTTGGATGCTGTTATTATCAATCCCTCAGTCGTTTTGGGACCGGGAAACTGGAATACAGGCAGTTCTAAGCTCTTTAAAACTGTTTGGGATGGTTTGCGATTTTACACCAGAGGGACAACAGGCTTTGTTGATGTAAAAGATGTAGTAAAGGCAATGATTCTATTGATGCAAGATGAGCATTTCGACAAGAATAAAAACCAGCGGTTTATACTTAATTCTGAAAACTGGAATTATCAACAGCTGTTTAACCTAATTGCCGATTATTTACAAAAGCCCCGCCCCTCATGGATTGCTTCCCGCTTTATGCTTGAAATTTCCTGGCGATCAGCTTCGTTGATTAACCGTGTTGCACAAAACACCTTCCCCATAACCCGCGAGACAGCTGCAGCAGCCAGTTCATTCAGCGAATATGACGGAAGCAAAATATCCCGGTTAACCGATTTCAGCTACCTGCCGATACATGATTCAATTAAACAAACCACAGCAATGCTGCTTAGGGATATGAAATCATCAAAACCCGATTAATTCCTGCTCTTTCCTTTACTATATTTTCTTTCCCCTTAATGAATATCTCAGGCATGA
>JBEPWX010000284.1:0-5128 GCA_041642235.1 Mariniphaga sp. | reverse complement strand
TGCCGGCAGGAAGACCGATACGTTGACTTACTGGATGGCTGAGGTTTTGCCAGAGTTGTTTCAATCGGTTGTTTTCCTGCTTTTCGATGATTCGCTCAGCCACTTTCTCTACGGCAGTTTTCAGGTCGTTTACGTTAACAGGTTTCAGGATGTAGTCGGCAGCAGAGAAGCGGATGGCTTTTATGGCATAATTGTCGTAAGCGGTAACAAAAATTACTTCGAAGCTGAAATCCTGCAGGTGCTCCAGCAAATGAAAACCATTGCCACGGGGCATTTCAATGTCGAGGAAAAGCAAATCGGGAGTTTGCTCACGTATCAGCATCAGGGCCTCATCCACCGAAGCTGCTTCGCCGGCAAGCTCCACTTCAGGGCAGTAGCTCCGGAGGATACCCGCCAGGTTCTCGCGCCCGTGCTTCTCGTCGTCAACTATTATGGATTTGAGCTTCATTGTTATTTTTTATCCTGACAACTTATAACTTTTTTACATTTAAAAGTTCAGCTAACTCCAGTTCCCAGCTTTTGCTGCACAGAATCTGGTTATTTAAAATTTTACCTTCTTTATCAATCAATATTTTAGATGGAATCATCTTCACATCATACTGCAGGAAAGCTTCGTTTTTCCAGCCTTTTAAATCAGATACATTGGTCCAGACAAGAGAATCTTCAGCTATAGCTTTTATCCATTGTTCTTTATTATTATCCCCTGAAACGCTTAAGATTTCAAGCCCGGCTTCGCGATACTTCTTATAGTACTTTCTGAGATTTTTATGTGCAGCCCTGCAAGGTCCGCACCACGATGACCAGAAATCAACAAGCACATAGCTGCCCCTGAAGTCGGATAATCTTACTGTATCTCCCTGTGGAGTGAGTTGAATAATTTCCAATGCCTGTTCCCCAACTTTGGGAACTTCCGGAAGGTGAATGTATTTGTCTATTTCCTGCCCTTGCTCACTGTTCTTCAATGAGCCGGGCATCTGGGTAAAAATTTCATTAAGGTCTGTTTTTGTCAGGTATCTTTTTGCCGAATAACTTTCATAATGCAAAACCGAAAGTGTAACCAATGAATTTTTATGACTTTGTAAATAATCTTTTACCTCCTTTTTTTGAGCTGAGGCCAATGAATCCATTTTATAAACAACAGCCTTTTTATTGCTGACAAAATGAATCTGTTCTTTTAAGGCATTTATCTGATTGTCGTAGTTCTCAAAGATTTGAGTATAGGTTTCATATTCAGTCTGAGATGGAGAGCCTTTAATTTGGAAGTTTTTTATAAAAGAAAAATCCCCGTTAATTTTAATTTCAGCCGGCTCAAGCCATATTATTTTCCGGTCTCTGAAATCGTAGCGGTTTCTTTTGTTGTGCAATAAAAATTTTACAGGGTGAGAAAGGGATAACTTGCAGTTAAACTCACCATTTTCTGCTAAAAATGAATCTTTTAGGATTCCGGAATTAAACTCTCTCAGATAAAGCCATTCCGATTCACCTGAATTATCTATAGTCCCGATTAAGTAGCAGATGGATTTGTCGTTTTTGCAGGCAATAACTGCAAGCAATAAAAGGCAAACAACATAAGTATTTCTTTTCATTATTTCGATATTAATTATTCCAATCCTTCTTTTTTACCGTCAGCTACAATTGTTTTTCCACTAAAAAGCTGGCTTTGTTCACCGGATTGTCAATGCCTGCAAATTCTGATTTGGGGCAGTTGTTCCCAATGTCATCTGCCAGGTTTTCGCGGCCGTGCTTTTCGTCGCCAATAATGAGGGATATGAGCTTCATTGAATTTTTTTTCAGGCATAATGCACAAATTATTTAAAAAGATATTTAAAAAAACCAAACAGTCATAAAAGGATTTCTTGGCTTTTCCCAATTTCTACTGAAAATAAAAACGACATTTTCATAGCAAACCGGTTATTATATAAATCAAAAATACAGAAAAACGATTAACTCATTAACCAAAAATAAAATAAAACAGGTCAGTGAATTAATGTTGTTTCAGTTTACTAATTTCTGTTTTAACTGTTCTTATTACCTCAATTTTGCAATTAGTACAACTGGATTAGCATCTTTCTTGATGTTTACAATTTTTAGTTTTTCTTCATCTGTAATGGTCATTGTATTTTCTTTTTTCCACTTTTCTATTTCATCGGGAATACAAAAACCTACCATTTCATTACTGTTGTTTACTGATGAATAATGCATGGGTATAAAATCATCGATATCATTTAAAATACCTGACCTGTTATTCAGAATATAATCAGATACTTTACAACTATCTTTATTTTTAAAGTATATTCCTGAATAGACCTTTAGTTGATATTCAACATTATAAAACAAGTGATTTTTGGTTTCATAAATATTGCTGATGAAAAAATATTCATGTTTATTTTTTAAGTCCAGCTTTCCCTTCATTAAATAATTCAGTCCTCGAAATCCTTCATCAAAGCAATATTTTGGAATAAGCTTTTCCCCGGTTACCTGATATATCGTATCGATAAATGTTTCTTTGAAATAGAGATGTTGGTTAAACCAATAAAAACCACCTTCCCTATTACTGTAATAATTAGCCTTAACCAATTTAGTAAAATTGTTTTTATTTGGATGAATCCTAATAACAGTATCATTATCATTAAAAAAAATAAGTCTACGGTCATCATTTCCGGTTATATTGGCAACATACTGAATATAACTCCCATTTTTCCAGTAGACACTATTCCCATGGTCAACCGGGAGTTTTATTTCCCGAATTAAATTACTTGATATTGAAAACTCAGTAATAGCATTTGGTGCTGATTGGTATGTCACTACATTACGACTTTCATCAAAAGGAATAACGTAATAGGTCGAAAAGATATGTTCAGATGTTCCGATTTCGGATACAAAAGCACCAGTATTCCTGTCAAACAGGAATATATTATTAACAGAAACCGTAATTATATATTTTTCATTACAAAATACTCTTACCTGCGGTCCGCACTTCCATGCTGGTCTTGTTTCCAATTGCACATATTCAACTGAATAAGCAATTTCAGATAAATTAATTTGCTGTTTTATTTCAAAGGCATCCTTTAAATTAATATTCGCTATCTGACCTGGGGTGTTAATAGATGCAGTTAAAATATTTAATACTACTATAACTATAATTTTCTGCACGTTATAAAAGGATAAATAATTAAACTAAATACTATAATTAGTTTTCATTTCAGAACATGTCATTATATAGCGTTTTTTATTTCCATTATAAATTGGTTTTTATTTAAAGGAAGTCTGAAATTAGAATTCACAATTCTCCCGGTTTTGTTTATTAAAATGTACCTTGGTGCACTTGAAATCGAAAATAAATCTTGAAAATACATAAATTGTTCCTGTGTCAGCAAATAATTTTGACCTTGCAAGTTGTATTCCTTTGATACGTATTTCCAGTTTTCTTCAGTTGAGCTGTAACACAGATAGATAAATTCCACGTCTGCTTCCAATGAAAGGTCTTTTTTAAAAGGTCCAACAGATTCAAAATCCCTCCTGCAGGCTCCACATCCTGTAAACCAAAAATCCAGAATAAGTACTTTGTCAAGGTTATCTTCTGTTATTTTTTTTAATAGATGTTCTCCACTGCCACTTGCTTTCCTGAATGTGATCGGCTTGTTTTCAAATTCAGCTTCCTTTCTCTTAAAGTCTGCAATAAAATTTGAAAGATGTGTTAAGTATGGTTTGTAATGAATTAATTCGTCTACAACATCGTATGTTTTATCAATGTGGTCAATGTTTCTATTTTTAATTTCCATTGATACAAGATTGGCTAAAAGAATGTCCTTTAACTTTCCTTCTGGCAAGGTGTTAATTATTGCCGCCTTTTTAGCTATATAAACCTCATGAAATTTTTCTTTTCTTTCATCAACAGGTAATACATTGTTAATTACGGTTAAAAATGATTTTCTGTCACGAAGTATTCTATTATTAACTGCATTGGTGAAGAAAAAGTACCTTCCGGTAATTTGTGCAACTGAATCGACTCCATTTATATTTTCAAAAAAAGTATCCAAAAATGAATCATATGCTTCCCTGTTGCTTTCAATATCCTGGGAGTGGTTATTTGCCCAACTGTACTTTAATAAGTCTGTAAAATAAATCACCTTAGAGGTAGTTTCAAACCAAATCTTAAATAGTTCAGAGCAGTAATTATTTTTAGAATATTCCTTTAAAAAATGCATTTCACTATTACGGATTGAATCTTTATATGCTTTAAATTCATTGAAATGCTTGGGAAGTTGCATTTTATCTTGAGAGCCAAATTGGTATATTCTTTTTCTGGTCATGAGTAGGTCGTAATTAATATCAGAGTTTTTACCCTGGAAATCAAATTTCTCAGGATGCTCCGGGTCCAGAAACATCATTAATGTATCGTTGGGTGAAACAAAGACAGGATAGATTTTATTACCAAGAACAAAAATTATTTCCTGAGCTGATAAAAGTTCCATTTCCAGTTGAAATCGACCAAGACTGTCAATTGGAGCATATACGGAATTTGTTTGAATGGTTATGTAATCATGATATGAGAATTGAATTCTCGGATTTGAATCAACATATTTAGTGCTGTTTTTTATGAAACCATAAATACAAGTTTTTCCCGGGTGTAATGAATAAGAGCTATTTTTTGGTTTTCTAATATCCTGGTTGCGAATCGTAGAATATGTTTTTGAACTTTTATTATGATCAATTTTAAAATCATCATTACTGATTGGAGTTATGAGTAATCTTTTTTTTGAATTCTCATTTTCGATAAAAATTTTAGTGAGTTCCTTTGAGTTAACCACTTTTGTAACATCCCAAAATTCATTATCACAAATTATGAATTTTTTTTGGAATGAGTAAGCCCAAAAATTCTCTCCACTTTTATCATAGTAATTCCCAATCAATGAAGCAGGAATCTCACTTTTCGGTGCATTACACCCATAGAGAGTAATTAAAATACAAATTAAGAAAGCTATTTTTTGTTTCATCTTTATAAATTAAGAGAGCTATTTTTTTTTAATTCCAAACTGCTGGTTCCGGGAAAAGGATGAATTGTTTCACATAGAAGTCAATGATAAACCCAGTCATTAATTTTCTTCCGGTACAAAAATTTCCACTT
>JBEPWX010000283.1:0-5136 GCA_041642235.1 Mariniphaga sp. | reverse complement strand
TAATGTAATAAATTGTTTATTTTTCATATTATCATTTACCTTTTCTTATCTTTTAAATTAAATTCTGATTATCATCTAATAACCTATCAATTAGAGCTATTCCCATTGGTGTGGAAATTCCCCTCATGTAATTTATCACAAGATTCTTAAAAACCTCAGTATGATTAAATTCTTCTGGTGGAAATATTTTCTCATCCGAAATCACATTTATTTGCTCCTGAAAAAGTTTAGTTATAATTGGAATATTGATGTCTTTTCTGAAAATACCTTCTTCAACTCCTTTATCTAGCAATTTGTATGTAAGAGTATACCTGATTTTGATATTCTCCTTATAGATAGTATCTGCAATAACAGGATAGAATTTTTTTAAATCAGAAAAAAATACAGGATTGATTGAATTCATCACTTTTATTCCTTCTTGCATAAATGAGAAAATGGTTTCAATAACATTTCCGGAATTAGAAATGATTTCATTGTTCCTAATCTCCTGTTGTTTTGATAACTCCTCAAGACAGGATATAACGACTTCTGTCTTATTTTTAAATATCTCGTATACTGTACGCTTAGATATTCCCAAAGCAGCCGCAATGTCATCCATTGTTATATTCCGTATTCCAAATCTGAAAAATTGACCGGTAGCTTCTTCTAAAATTCTACTTCGTAATTCCATTTTATATATTTAAGCCGCAAATATAAAAGAAAACTTTAAAAACTTTAAAAGTTTTCTGTGATTTAAAGTTTATTTAGCTATTAAGTTAATATCTATGAAAAAACGTAATAAATTTGGAAAATATGAATAAAAGAAACGGCCTAAAGCAGTTACTAAGAACAATAACTAAACAAATTTATGTTATACAGAGTTATTAGATTATATTTAATTGAAGAACAAACAGCAACTGAATGAATCTACCAAAGAACAGAAAAGACGACTATTCAGAAGAAGCTATCAACATGCGGATTGATTTTTTGCATGAATGGAGTGGTTTCAAAGCTATGCATTTACTTCAGAGCAAAGTAGATCCGGGTCTTACCAAAGGCAATATAGAAAACATCATTGGGTTTACGCAAGTGCCTGTAGGTGCAATAGGACCATTGAAAATAAATGGCGATCATGCACAGGGAGAATTTTTCGTTCCCCTGAGTACAACTGAAGGAGCGCTCATCTCCTCATTTAACAGGGGAGCACGGGTAATTACCCTCTCAGGTGGAGCAAATGTAGTAGTAGTTCGAGACAGTATTCAAAGAGCTCCGTTCTTTGAACTGGAAAATCTGTTTCAGGCCAGGAGGTTCATTAACTGGGTGGAAAACAAGTTCGTTTGGTTACAGCAAATTGCTCAAAGTACTACCAACAATGGAAAATTACTAAGCTACCAGGCATTCCTCCATGGAAAAATAGTCTTCATTCGTTTTAATTATTCTACCGGGGATGCCATGGGGATGAATATGATTACCAAAGCAACACATGAGGTGTGCAAATATATAGCAAAACATTTTCCAATTACCCGATATTCGCTCGAAAGCAACATGGCAGTTGATAAAAAGCCTGCATATATCAACAGCATACTTGGAAGAGGCAAATCCGTTTCTGCTGAAGTTGTTATTAAAAAGAATATTCTTGAGAAATATCTCCGTACTACAGCTAAAGATATGGAAAAGGCATACCACCATCAGGTTGCAGGAGGCATGCTTGCGGGAACTATGGGTGTAAACGCCCACTATGCCAATGGCATAGCAGCATTATTCCTTGCCTGTGGACAGGACTTGGGAAATATAAGTGAATCATGTGTAGGTTATACCAGTCTTGAAGCAGTTGACGATGATTTGTATGTTTCAGTAAACCTGCCTTCTCTGGTTGTCGGTACGGTTGGAGGGGGTGTTTCACTGCCAACACAACGCGAATGCCTCGAACTCATTGGATGTTACGGAACCGGGAAAAGCAAAAAATTTGCAGAAATTGTTGCCGCAACTACTCTTGCCGGTGAAATTTCTCTTGAAGCCTCTATTGTCGCAGGCGATTTTGTAACAGCTCATGAAAAGTACGGCAGGAATAAACCTAAGCAGGATATCCCTCAGATACGTAATTAATCTTCAGAAATTTCATGATTCCCATGGCAATTTTTTTCATGCCTGGATCATATTATAGTTTTGTTAGTTATCTCCAGGAAGTGTTTAAATGTAAAGGATTTACCGGATATTGAATGAACAGCCAAAATATAAAAAGATTATTGCAGGTTCTTTTCAAATACATAAATCACCGAACTACCTCGACCCTTTCCGGTGAGACTCGAAAACCACGATATTTTCCCGATCAGAACCCCCTTGAAAATAGGAAACTTCGACTTTTTATACTTCTCGCTAAGGATGGAAACGTAAAACGAATCAAATGGCATATTGTACATGTTTTGCAGCCTGAAGTTATATCTTTTACCCAGTATTTTCATCTGGGGGGGTGCCAAATGCCAAAGATGCCGGGGAACATCCCATGCAGCCCAAAATTCCCCATAATACCGTGCATCAAACGATGACCAATTGGGCAGTGCAATAATCAGTTTTCCCTCCGGCTTTAACACCCGTGAAAAAGCATCCATATAGTCATTCAGCCTGTGAATATGCTCTAGTACATGCCATAGGGTTATCACATCGAATGAATTCCTATCGAAATTTAAAAGTGCATCAGCAGGTTTTAGGTTAAGGTCAAAATGGTCTTCAGCAAACTTTCGTGCCTCGGGGCTTTTCTCGGTACCTTCTACCTTCCAGCCATGAATTTTCATTTCATTCAGAAAAAATCCTGTACCTGTTCCTACATCCAATATATGCCCATGATGATTTTTAGAAACCTTTTCAATGAGTTTCCTTTTTTGTCCGAGCATATATTTACGTACAAGGTGATAAACAGAATTAACAATTCCTTTACCTGTATTGGAATGAGAAACATATTCTTCCGACTGATAATACCTTCCTATATGATCTTCATCCTTAGCATTGAAAGTAATTTTCATTTCACAACCTGCACATTGCTTAATTTCGAATTTTTCACCTGATACAAAAAAATCATTCGTGGTTAAATAAGATGAAAAATCACTTTCTCCGCATACCGGGCATTGCTTTATTTGAAATTCCGACATTTGAAATTATTTAATTCTGAAACGCACATCAACCTGGTAAGCAACAGTAATTTTCTGTACCTGGTCAATGCTTTCGGAACTTGCATCGGCGGCAAGCATCCTGCTTTGGGATTTATAAGGTATAGCATACCCGTCGTTTATTTCTGAAATAAAAATAACCTCCCCCAATTCTTCTTCAAGACTTTCAAGCATCCGGGCTGCTTTTTCGCGGGCATCGCGGAGAGCATCTGATCTAATCTTTTTTCTGATATCTTCAATACCGGAATGACTGAAACCTCCTAAATTCATATTCCTTATTCCTTTGGAATCGAGCAATGAAATAAGCTGGTTTACTTTTGAAAAGTCATTTAATTTTACCTGAAGCTGCTTGCTGAACAGAAATTCCTTTCCCTGCTCACGCCAATAATTTCCGATTCTGCCAACCCTGACGTCCTCCTTGTCAATACCAGCTTCTCTAAGATCTTTAATTACCGCATCCTCAATTTTCTCCAGGGGCACTTTTGTCTTGTAGTCTTTAGGTTCTTTATTTTTCTCAAATTCCTCCTCCCAGTATTCCTGAATGCCAATGTAAAGCATCATTTCATCTGGTTCAACCTCTGTTTCCGCACTACCCTGGACTTCTATGTATCTGACAAGTTCTTTTTCCTGAGCATGAAGCACTAGTGTAAAAAATAAAAAAAGAAATACAGTAAGGCTTTTCATAACAATTAGTTAATGAAGATCAGATAATAAGCATTGCATCTCCGTATGTCCCAAAGCGATAATCACTTTTTAATGCTTCCTGGTATGCTTCCATTACAAAGTCGTAACCTCCAAAAGCAGCAACCATCATTAACAGGGTGGAATATGGTAAATGAAAATTAGTTACCATCCGGTTAGCCACACTAAACTCATAGGGTGGAAAAAGAAACTTATTTGTCCAACCTTCAAAAGGTTTTAAAAACCCTTGTGTTGAGACAGAACTCTCAAGTGTACGCATTACAGTTGTCCCAACAGCACAAACATTTTTTCGTAATGTTTTTGCATGATTTACTTTTTCACATGCCTCTTCACGGATCCATATCTGCTCCGAATCCATTTTATGTTTGGTAAGATCTTCCACATCAACGCTCCTGAAATTACCCAGTCCAACATGAAGAGTAATGTAAGCAAATTCTGCTCCTTTTATTTCAAGTCGTTTCAATAATTCACGGCTGAAATGAAGTCCGGCTGTAGGTGCAGCAACGGCTCCTTCATGCTTCGCAAAAATTGTTTGATATCGTTCTTTATCTTCAGGTACTACATCCCGGTTAATAAATTTAGGCAAAGGTGTTTGACCAAGGCTGTACAATGTTTTTTTGAATTCATCATAGGGGCCATCGAACAAAAATCGAAGCGTTCGTCCCCGGGAGGTCGTATTATCAATCACTTCAGCCACCAGCATATCATCCTCACCAAAATAAAGCTTATTGCCAATTCGTATTTTCCTTGCCGGATCAACCAATACATCCCAAAGTCTCATCTCGCGGTTTAATTCCCGTAATAGAAAAACCTCAATTTCGGCACCCGTTTTTTCTTTATTTCCATAAAGACGCGCAGGAAAAACTTTTGTATCATTAAATACAAATACATCTCCATCATTAAAGTAATCCACAACTTCTTTAAATGTTTTATGCTCAATGGTACGACTTGATCTGTCCAAAACCATTAATTTTGACTCATCCCGGTTATGGGCGGGATGTAATGCAATCTTCTTCTCATCTAAATCATACTTGAATTTTGATAACTTCATGGACAGTTTTTTTTACTAATGTATCTACAATTTTTTTACTTCTTTTTTTTAGAGATAGAACCCCGTTTTACGTGTGGTACTCTAATTGGTTACAAACAAATCCAGATTATTTAAAAAAAAATCAATGGAAATGGCATTTTTCACATCATATTCACCAATCCGAGTTCTGCGTAAACCAGTCAAATATGCTCCACATTCCAATTCTTCTCCTATATCACGTGCCAGTGCACGAATGTAGGT
>JBEPWX010000282.1:0-5163 GCA_041642235.1 Mariniphaga sp. | reverse complement strand
CAGGACCGCAACCAAAAAGATCGTATCCACCTTGATATTCATATGACTCCTTATTTCCCGGCCAAAAATTTCATGATAAAAATGGATGGACAAAAAGGCGACGACGGGAATGAATGGGATACTGATTATGAACAGAATTAATTTCATAATGAATTTTTTAACCTTAAATTTTAAAAAATTATGGCATTTAAAGCAATCTTTAAAGTGGATGGCAAGGAATACAGGGTATTGAATTGCAATTATATCCTGACCCAGGAATGCGACAAAACAGGGAGACCATCGTCCACGGTACGCGGAGGAGAAGTTGAACTGACAATTGAATCTACTGACGACACCAGTATCTTCGAGTGGATGGTTGACAGTTATATGCGAAAAGACGCCACGCTTACCTTCAATAAGCGGGATGAAGAGGCAAAGATGAAAGAACTGGAAATTAGCGAGGCTTACGTGATTGAATATAAAGAAGAATTTGACGACACGGGGCCTGGTGCAATGCATGAAACTTTTAAACTTACCTCGCACAGCATAAAACTGGGAGAAGGCGAGCACGAGAACGAATGGGCTATGTAAGAAAATTTGTTTTTTCTCAGGCACAAAACAGGGAAAACAACAGTTAAACTTCTCAGTACTGTTTTACTGCATTATTCCCTGTTTTGATGTTTTTTTTAAAATTAACTTTCAAAAAAAATTATGTCTTTAGCAGCAAGACTACATATTAAGGGTCATGAACAGGAAGAAAGGGGTATAAAGGTTTTGTCCTGCAACTTCAGTTTTACGCAGTCGTTAGATCCGGATAGACATTATAACCTACCTTCTGTTCGCGCAGGTTTTATTGAAATCAGTATTCCGGGAATTAAAGATACCGAAATTGTGCAGTGGATGCTCCACCGTATTGAACGAAAAAGTGGGAAGATATCCTTTATCGGAACAATAGAATCCGGGGTGCCCCAGGAATACAAATCCCTGGAATTTGAGAAAGCTCTTTTGGTGAACTACAGTGAATCTTTTACAGATGAAGCGGATATGGTTATCAACTTAACGATTTCGGCCAGAAAAATCACACTTTCGAACGGAAAATGGGAATCCCAATGGGATCCCGGAGAAAACGACTAAACTTCTTTTCAAATGGCTATTCTATCAAAAATCGATATAACTATCAATAAAAAACCTTTAAAAAGTTTTCAGCAGGTTTCAATCAGCCAGAATCTTTACGGGATAGACAGCTTTGAAATCACCTGCCCGTATGAAGCATTGGAGGAAATGGATGGTTTTTTAATTGAAAAATCAAAAAATTTTCTTGGACTCCCCATTGTAATTCAGACAAAAATGGCCGTGAAAGACGAAACAAAAGACGGTATCAATTTCCGGGGTTTTGTTACTGAAATTCAAAGCTCGCGAGGTGGAATGGCTGATTATGATCAAGTGGTTATTTCAGGTGGAAGTTCTGAGATCGCACTAAACAGAAAACCAACAAACCGGGCATTTCTGGACAAAACACTGGAGGATATCGTAAATGAAGTGCTTAAAAAATATGAACTTACTGCAAAGGTTTCCCCCCGGAACAAAGAACGATTCCCCTATATTGTTCAGTTTGAAGAAAGTGACCTGGAGTTTCTGAAACGCTTGTCAATCCGTTATGGAGAGTGGTGCTTTTTCAATGGTGAAGAATTTATTTTTGGTGAAATTCCACACAACGAAAAAACGCTCACTATCGGGCATGATATAAAGGATTTCAGATATGGACTAAGGGTCAATCCGGTAAAATTCAGCCTCTTTTCAGTAGATCCTTTAAATCTTGATGTACACCGTTATCAATCGGGAAACAGCAAGATGGAATCGAACCTGAATATGTATGGAAAACATGCACTGAAAATGTCAAAAAAAATGTACACCGAGGAGGGGCGGGACTATTACGAACATCTGAATGTAGAGGAATCGGGTTACAAAAAAGGACTGGATCAGGTGGGTGAAACAGAAGAAACGGCTGATATGGTAAATCTGACCGATTTATCAGGCACTTCCATCAATGGATATCTGACTGCCGGCACCCAGGTTAAAATAAATTGCCTGAAACAGGATGGCAAAGGCGTAATGGATTACGGGAAATACATCATAACAACGGTAATCCATGAAATGGACAATATCCTTACCTACGAAAACAGTTTTTCTGCTATACCAGCCGAAACTTCCATACCTGAAAATACTGATCCCTACTTTGTTAAAACCTCATCGAACCAGTTAGGATTGGTTGCCGACAATAAAGACCCCAAAAAACTGGGAAGGATAAAAATCAGTTTCTGGTGGATGGAGAGTAAACAAATGACACCCTGGGTAAAAGTAACAACACCCTATTCACACAAAAAAGCGGGGTTTTATTTTGTTCCGGCTAAAAAATCGCGGGTACTGGTGGGCTTCGAAGACGGCGATGTGGAAAAACCTTATGCACTCGGGACTTTATTCGACGAAGATGCAAACCCCGACCCTGACTGGGCTGGTAATGCAAATGAAAGCAATGCCAAAATCCAGGCCATCCGAACAGTGGCAGGGAATACAATTGAATTCCATGATTCGGGAGGTGAAGAAAAAATTACCATCTACGATAAAGATGATAAAAACAGGATAACTCTCGACAGCGCTAATAATGAACTTTCATTTGTAGCCTCAGGAAATCTCAAAATTGAAGCAAACAGTATTGAAATTAAAGCCAAAAACGGATTAAAAATTGAAGCCGGGCAAGCATTCGAACAGAAGGCCAGTCAAATTAAAACAGAGGCCCAGTCGGATTTGAATGTTTCCGGAACCAATGTGAATATCAAGGCCAACGCCTCATTAAAAGCCGAAGGTAGTGGCAGCACAGAAGTTAGTTCAAGCGGAACCATGACAGTAAGAGGAAGTCTGGTACAGATTAATTAATTCAGAAAAATTTAAAAACGTAAAAAGAATGTCAAAACCAGCAGCCCGTGTAGGCGACATGCACACTTGCCCCTTACAAACACCAGGGACACCACCCATTCCACACGTTGGAGGCCCTATCCTGCCTCCTGGTTGCCCAACAGTTTTAATTGGAGGCCAGCCCGCTGCACGTGCAGGCGATATGGCTACCTGCACAGGTCCACCCGACAGTATCGCCATGGGCTCTGTAACTGTTTTAATTGGGGGACAGCCGGCAGCACGGCAAGGAGACAATACTGCACACGGGGGGAGCATTGTGGTTGGTTGTCCTAATGTAATGATTGGTGGTTAATCTTTAGCAGGGGTATTGTAGAAAATGCAAAAGAAAAGCAAATTATATGACACCAAAGGATAAAAGACTGCTTGAAGAATTTGGATTTGTAGATAAAAATGGATTGGCCGTTAACGAACAATTAAAAAAAGCTTTAAAATCTTCGCCCTCTGCAAGATCACAGAAATATGATTATAAATGGCGTCTGAAACTGATGAAGGCCTATAATTATTATATCTCAACTATTAAAATAAACATCGAAAATTATCATAAAGAATACGAGGATTACCTTATTAAAAACAGTGGTGGTAACCCAGTTACAACTACTGCCGAAATGAATAAACAAATAGGCTACCTGACAGATAATCGGGGAAATCCATGGGAAATAAAACCCCATCCAGGAACTAGAATTTGGTATATCAAAGATCCAAACCGTAATTTTTGGTTCAGGGCACTCAACAATAGGCAGTTGTTACAAGCAATAAGAATTATCCGAACCCAATATAGTAGCCTTTTCCCACCCACGAAACCCAAACTGCCCGGCAAAGGAACATATAAGCTAAGGTTAAATTATAAAAAGTGTGAACAAGAATATGATAGTATCAAAAATAAAGGAACACGTTATGAAAGAGATCAAAATCTAATTGCAATTTTGATTTGTTTAAATATTTCAAAAACATGGAATACACAAAAAGGCGATTGGAAACCATGGAATCATTCATGGTTTAAATTAGCGCATGAAAAACCATATTTAATAATAAATAAATTCAGACTCCGGCATGGAATTAATACGAATTTATCAGAAATCGTTAAGTACTGGTATGATTTAGCAGGTAAAGACTCCAAATCAAGTCGCGATGTAGAATTCAGGGATGTAAAGGACTTTGTAAACGATTGGAGTTCATACGGTAATGCAAAAGGAGCTTATATTGCTGGTGTTGCATTTACTGTAGGCGGAAAAACAGCAGCCAAAATAATAACCAGTTTTTGCAGAGACAACAATATTCCATTGCATAAAATACGCAGATAAATTTATTGCAGCTAATTTAAATAGTTCTTGAAAAATCGTTTATTCTTTCCTATTTTTATAACAATTAAAATAAAGTTAAATGGGCGGCACAAGTTTGGCATTAAAAATAGGCAGCCTTGCTCTCGGACTGGGTGCATTATACATTTTATTCAAGAAAGTAAAAGGATTAAAAAGGTATGGATGGTCCAGCTTACTTTATGTATTTCTGACAGCTTTGCTTCTTTCTGCCTCCACATTATTTCTTTTACTTACACCTTCAACCCGTGAAATAACGGCACTTTTAACAGGGCAATTCGCTATTTTAATCATTGGTACCCTTCATGTGTTTTTTGCAGAAAAATTACTTCCCTGGTATAGTGAACAGCCCTTTGGGATGCAATTTGTTTTTATTATTTGCACCCTCTTATTCGGCTATTTTTTCTCCAATCTCTCTTTTACATTTTTAGTCGATTCTGATGTTGAAATCATCTGGTACCTTTCGCTTCTCTGGTACCTGGTACCTGTTTTGCTCAATCAAACTATTATAAAACTGATGGAAATTCCGCCCAAAGAGTATAAAAAATGGCAATACCCGGTGGGCGAAACGATTGAGGATCCCAGCGACGAGGAGATGGAAAACCCGGTGGTCATCAGTTTCGTTTTCAAAAAAAATAATAATGCAGCCGAAGCCACAACATTCAGGGCCAAAGCTCCGCTTGGGATGTCGCTCGGCCGTCTTTTCTATTTTTTTATAAACGATTACAACAGCCGGCACCCCGAGAGTACCATTTCGATTGTCGATGCCGCCAATACACCCCATCAATGGATATTCTTCAAATTAAAAAATAAGCTACTGAATTGGAAAACAGCCCTCGACCCGGAAGAGGAGATGCTTAACTGCAACATTAAAGAAAATGATGTATTGATTTGT
>JBEPWX010000281.1:0-5180 GCA_041642235.1 Mariniphaga sp. | reverse complement strand
ATGCTTGACCTCACCATGGTTTACCTTATTCCTTTGCTAATTTCGGCTGTAACTGCCACCACACTTACCTACTTTTTTATGGGGGAAGATGTGTTGCTGCAGTTTGCCCAAATTCATCCTTTTTCCATAAACACCATCTGGTTTTATATCTTACTGGGTATTCTTACCGGACTTTTAGCTATTTATTTTACCCGGATGACCATGTTTCTGGAAACAAAGTTTAAAATGATACACTCCTGGGGGCTGCGGTTGCTTATTGGGGGTATTGTTATTGGTCTGTTGGTTTTTATCTTTCCGCCGCTTTGGGGTGAAGGATATCGGGAAATTTCACTGATTTTCAATGACCGTGGTTCGGAATTGCTGAATAATTCATTGTTTTTAGGTTTGAAAGGTATAGATTATATGTTCCCGGTTTTTTTATTTGGAATTTTGATCTTTAAAGTTATAGCAATGGTGGCTACCACAGGGTCGGGTGGTGTTGGAGGAATTTTTGCCCCAACATTGTTTATGGGAGCAATTGCCGGGTATTTTTTTGCCCTGGTTATAAATTTATTGGGTCAGTTGGAATTGCCAGTTGATAATTTTGCACTTGCAGGCATGGCAGGAATGATGGCCGCCGTTATGCATGCTCCTTTAACGGCAATATTTTTAACCGCTGAAATGACAAGAGGGTATGATTTATTCATTCCCCTGATTATTACTTCTACAATTGCCTACGTTACAATTATGGGGTTTGAACCCCATTCGGTTTATACCAAGAGATTGGCCCTTGCAGGAGATTTACTCACTCATCATAAAGATAAAAGCGTACTTCGTATGATGAATGTTCGTAATCTTATAGAAACCGATTTTGAAGTACTTTCTCCTGATGCAACACTCCGCGACCTGGTAAAAGCCATTTCCCATTCTCACCGTAATCTCTATCCTGTGGTTGATGCCGAAGGTTACTTGAAGGGAATGGTAAAACTTTCGGATGTGCGTACCTTAATATTTGAACACGATATGTATGACACTATTATGGTTAAGGATTTGATGTACATGCCCGAATCTTTTATTTCGCCTGATGATACTATGGAGGCTGTTGCACAAAAGTTTGAAACATCAGGCAGATATAATCTTGCTGTCATTGATAATGGCAAATATCTGGGATTTATTTCACGTGCAGTTGCTTTTTCGAAATACAGAAAAACTGTGCAGGATTTTTCACATGAATAAAAAAGGGTACATAAATTGAATAGACCATTCTGGTAAAATCTGCAACAGGATTGCAGAAGGCTTTTATTGGTTAAAAGTTTTTGAAAGTATTATTCAAATTAAAATAAAAATCAGATGGCACCATTTACTCGTCGGACCTTTTTGGAAAAAACTACACTTGGCATTGCAGCATTTGGTATGTCGGGATTTGCGGGTGCAAAGAAATATTCTGAAGGAATTGAATGTCCTGTGGTCGTTTCAACCTGGAAGCACGGGTTAAAAGCTAATGAAGCTGCGTGGGATATTTTATCGGATGGAGGATATTCACTTGATGCTGTTGAAGCCGGAGTTCGTGAATCTGAGTCTGATCCGGGAGTAATGACTGTAGGATATGGCAGTTTTCCTGATGAACTTGGAAAAGTAACACTCGATGCTTCCATTATGAATGAAAAAGGTGATGCCGGAAGCGTTGCTTTTCTTCAGGATATTATGCATCCGGTTTCCGTTGCACGGGAGGTTATGGAAAAAACTCCCCATGTGATGCTTTGTGGCGATGGAGCATTAAAATTTGCACTCGAAAATGGTTTTAAGAAGAAAAAACTGTTAACAAAGGAAATGCGTAAGCGTTGGAAGAGTTGGAAGAAGGAAGAACGGGAATTAAGTACCAGGCCAGATATGGAAAACAGGGTAAAAGAAAATCATGATACCATAAGCATGCTTGCACTTGATAAAAATGGGCGTTTATGTGGGGCATGTACTACAAGCGGTTTGGCCTATAAAATGCATGGCAGGGTAGGAGATTCCCCAATAATTGGAGCAGGGCTGTTTGTAGATAATGAAATTGGTGGTGCTGCCGCTACCGGTAGGGGTGAACTGGTTATGAAAACTATGGGCTCCTTTTTGATAGTTGAGCTTATGCGTAACGGCATGTCACCTGAAGAAGCCTGTAATGCTGCAATTGCCCGGATAGTCGCAAAAATTCCTGAATGTAAAAAACACCAGATAGGTTATGTAGCAATCAATAAAGCAGGTGATATTGGTACTGCAAGTCTTCAACCTGGTTTCAACTATGCTGTAAAATCAAAAAATAGAACTGAATTAAAAGAAGCAGGTTCATGGTTTAAAAAACTTTAAGAGACTTGCTGCAGGTGTTTAATTGGATATTAAAAAAGCTGCTCCTGCTAGGGAACAGCTGATTGTAAGATGAGAGAAATAATTAAATTGAAACAAATTTATAGTGTTTAATTTAATAATCTTCGTAATGCGCAATAATTTTTTTGTTTTTTAAAATATTAACAGTCGCATCAATAATCTCATCGTCCTGAAGTGAAGCATAATTAAATATTACATCAAAATCATCGTTATTCGCTTTTCGTCCAATTATTTTTTCGATAAATGCATCGCGTTTCGAATCCATTTCTTTTACATATTGAACAGCTTCTGCCTGACTGAATTCTCTTAATTGCATAATCCTGTTTATTCTCCATTCTATTGGAGCTTCCAGTCTTACATTTAATTTATTGGGGATTTCACCCAGAATTACACCAGCAGAGCGTCCTACAATTATAGCTCTGCCTTTACAAGCTAACCGGCAGATAACACCTTTAAATGTATCAATGAGTTGCGAGTCGGAGATATCGTAAATTGTTTCATTGGAGAATGCATGAGCAACCTGATCCAGCATTTTTATGGCTTTCTCTGTGTCATCGTATCTTCCTGTTTTTACATCTTCCATTATATCTGTAACAACCTGTTCAAAAACATTTCTATCTACCCATCTCCATTCGGCATCCGTTTTTGTATCCGACATATAGCTGTAGCCGGTAAGTATTTTAGATAGCTTAATTGCAATGCGTTGGGCTGAACATCCAGCTTGCCTTGAAATGGTAACAACCGGTCCCGGAAAATCTCCTGTTTCAAGATTACAACAGGTAATGGTTTTCATAAAACTATTAATAAACTTTTCCATATCCAGGTTTTTTATTAATTGGTGTTTCTATTTTTATCAGTCGAAGTTACAATCAATTCTTAAAGATCAAACAAATTATGTTGTAGAATAGAAAATCAGTATATTTTTTTCTATAATTTATTGAAAATGTACATTTACTTCTGGGAATTACCAGTTATGTAAAAAAAGATTAAAAACTTTGATATCTAATGGAATTTTCTGAATGCATACATTAAAGGCAGTAATCATAAGAAGCGGTTTTCAAAATATTTTATATTATTCATTGCTGAATAAGTCATGCATTTCAGTCTGGTATATTAACGTAGTGAAAGGCGGAACACTTGAATTTCCTTTGCTGCCAAAGGCATTATCGGAAGTAATGTACATTTCTAATTTAGCTCCTCTGTTCATATAGCCTATTCCATTTATAAGCCCAATAACCTTATGAGCTGGTTTAAATTTAAAACGCCACTTTCCATCAGGATGAATTTCTTCACTAAATTCAAAAGGTTCAAATGTAGGTAAAAGAAAACTCTTATAGGAAACCAAACAAGAGTCGCCGATTTTTGGAAAAGGACCATCTCCTTCTTCGATTACAAAATAAAAAACTGACATATTGGTTGTATCTACATCAATACCGTTTGCTTCAAGCTCTCTGATTTTTTTATCAAGTTCAGCCATTTCCATTTCCCTTGTTCGTGGCTCAATATCTTTATTATCGCAGGAGATATTTATGAATTGAATTGACAGACCTATTAGGAAAAGCAGGTATTTGTTTATTTTAAGCATGATTTGTATCTTTTAATTCCGGCTGAAAATTACAATTTTCATGTGAAAAATCAACTATTTTGGTAAAGAATCATTTTGAGAATAGATTTCATTCTTTGAACTTAAAAAACTATAATCTATCAACATTGTTTGAAATTACAAGTTGTACTATTTTAATTTTAAGCTATGAGTCCTAAATATACAAATGCCCTGATAAATTCCACTTCACCTTATCTTTTACAGCATGCACATAATCCTGTAAATTGGCAACCATGGGACGATCAGTTATTAAAAAATGAGAGTAACACCAGTAAATTACTTATAATAAGTATTGGTTATGCCGCATGCCATTGGTGTCATGTTATGGAACATGAGAGTTTTGAGGATGATGAAGTTGCAAAGATTATGAATGAAAACTTTATCTGCTTTAAAGTGGATAGGGAGGAACGTCCTGATGTGGATAATTACTATATGACCGCATTACATTTAATGGGTCTGCAGGGAGGATGGCCTTTAAATATAATAGCATTGCCAAATGGTAAACCTGTTTGGGGCGGGACCTATTTTCCTAAAAAAACCTGGATGAATAATATTTTCGCAGTAGCTCAATTCTGGAAGGAGAATAATGAAAAGACAGCTGAATACGCTCAAAATCTATATGAAGGTGTAGAGCAAACACTTCTGTCTGTTAATAAATCTCATTCATCTCCTGTTCATAGTCAGATGATTGAGCAAAGTCTGAATGACTGGAAAAAACGTTTTGATTTTGAAAATGGTGGCAGAACTGGTTACCCTAAATTTCCAATGCCAGTCAATCTGGATTTTTTGCTTTATTATGGTACCATGAAGAATGATTCCCAAATTCTTGATTTTGTACTGCTTACCCTTCAGAAGATGGCATTTGGTGGAATTTATGATCAGGTGGGGGGAGGATTTGCACGTTACGCAACTGACGAAAAATGGAAGGTGCCTCATTTTGAAAAAATGCTCTATGATAACGGCCAGCTGATAGGGATTTATTCAAAAGGATATCAGCAGTATAAACATGAAGAATTTAAAAAAGTAGTCTATGAAACTACCGGATTTATAGAAAGGGAGCTGATGAGTCAGGATAATGCCTTTTTCTCATCACTCGATGCCGACAGTGAAGGAGAGGAGGGAAAATTTTATGTGTGGACTTTGCAGGAACTAAAGGCTGTAATTAAGGATGATTTTGAACTTTTTTCAAACTACTTTAATATATCTTCGAAAGGCTTATGGGAAAAAGATA
>JBEPWX010000280.1:0-5182 GCA_041642235.1 Mariniphaga sp. | reverse complement strand
GCAACAGGAAAAGGAACCATTTGTAACATGGGAGCTGAAGTAGGAGCAACAACCAGCCTTTTTGCATTTGATGAAAGCATGCATCGCTATCTGAAAGCCACCGGAAGGAAAGAAGTCGCAGAAATGGCGGGTGAATTGAAAGATTTCTTAAGGTCAGACCCGGAAATATATGAAAATCCTGGAAAGTATTATGATCAGCTTATTGAAATAAATCTTTCTGAACTGGAACCATATGTAAACGGACCTTTTACACCTGACCTTGCAACACCGGTTTCAGAAATGAAACAAACAGCACAAAAACATGGATGGCCACTGAAAGTATCGGTGGGTCTGATTGGCAGCTGCACCAATTCATCCTACGAAGACATCTCTCGAGCTGCATCCATTGCAAAACAAGCAGTCGAAAAGGGATTAAAAGCACGGTCAGAATTCACAATCACTCCCGGCTCAGAACAAGTGCGATATACCATTGAGCGCGACGGATATATTGAAATTTTCGAGAAAATGGGAGGAAAAGTATTTGCTAATGCTTGCGGACCTTGCATTGGCCAATGGGCACGGCCCGGTGCAGACAAAAAAGAAAAAAATACAATAGTTCATTCATTTAACAGAAATTTTTCTAAACGAAACGACGGCAATCCTAATACCCATGCATTTGTTACTTCTCCCGAACTGGTTACTGCCATAGCCATATCAGGGCAGCTCGATTTTAATCCACTCCAGGATACCATTGCAGGAAGAAATGGTGAACCAGTTAAACTGGAACCACCTACAGGTTTCGAGTTACCTCTCAAAGGCTTTGATGTTAAAGAATCGGGGTACCAGGGGCCTGCTGAAGATGGATCCAAAATTCAAATTACAGTAGATCCAAATTCCAATCGGTTACAATTGCTTGAACCTTTCAAACCTTGGAATGGGAAAAATATAACTGGTGCCAAACTTCTGATAAAAGCCCTGGGAAAATGCACCACCGATCATATATCCATGGCAGGTCCATGGCTTAGATTCCGTGGCCATCTCGACAATATTTCCAACAATCTGCTTATTGGAGCTGTAAATGCATTTAATAATGAATCGAACAAGGTAAAAAGCCAGCTCACCGGAGAGTACGGAGAGGTACCAAAAGTACAAAGAGAATATAAAGCACATAACATCCCAACAATTATAGTAGGTGATCATAATTATGGAGAAGGCTCATCACGTGAACATGCAGCTATGGAACCCAGACATCTTGGTGTAGTTGCTGTTATCGTAAAATCCTTTGCACGAATTCATGAAACCAACCTTAAAAAACAAGGAATGTTGGGACTTACTTTCGATAACGAAAATCAGTATGACATTATTCAGGAAGATGATACATTTAACTTTCTCGATTTAGATGAATTTACCGAAGGCAAACAGCTCTTGTTAGAAGTAGTTCATACTGACAATTCAAAAGACATAGTAAGATTAAATCATACATATAACCAACAACAAATTGAATGGTTTAAAGCAGGATCTGCATTAAATATGATCAAAAAACAAACTGTTTAGCCAGTTATTTGCTTCAATTAAAAAGTGCCACTTTAAAAACTAAATTTTAACATAAAATATTTGAGAATGCAAAAAATCAAAGTGCAAAACCCGGTTGTAGAACTCGATGGCGATGAAATGACCAGGGTAATCTGGAATTTTATTAAAGAAAAATTAATCCTGCCTTATTTAGACATCGATTTGAAATATTATGATTTAGGAATTGAAAGTCGCGACGCTACAGATGATCAAATAACTGTAGATGCAGCATATGCTATCAGGAAATACGGTGTTGGTGTAAAATGTGCAACCATAACACCCGATGAAGCCCGTGTTGAAGAATTTGAGTTGAAACACATGTGGAAATCCCCCAATGGAACCATTCGCAACATTTTGGGAGGAACTGTATTTCGTGAACCCATTCTTATAAAAAATATTCCCCGACTTGTACCTGGATGGAAAAAACCCATATGTATCGGTCGTCATGCCTTTGGCGATCAGTATCGTGCAACTGATTTTGTAACTAAAGGTACAGGGAAATTAACCATAACTTTTACACCTGATGACGGAAGTGAGCCTATCTCTCATGAAGTATATCATTTTGAAGGTGATGGAGTTGCCTTGTCGATGTATAATACAGATGAATCCATTTCCGGATTTGCCCGTTCCTGTATGAACCAGGCCTTATTAAAAAAATGGCCACTATATATGTCCACGAAAAATACAATTCTTAAAAAGTATGATGGGCGGTTCAAAGATATCTTTCAGGAAATTTTCAACAAGGAATACAAACATAAATTTGAAGAAGCAGGCATTACTTATGAACATCGGTTGATTGATGATATGGTTGCTGCTGCAATTAAATGGGAAGGTGGTTTTGTATGGGCCTGTAAAAATTACGATGGCGACGTGCAAAGTGATACGGTTGCCCAAGGTTTTGGGTCACTCGGCCTAATGACATCGACCCTGGTAACTCCCGACGGTAAAACCATGGAAGCGGAAGCAGCTCATGGAACAGTAACACGACATTTCAGGCAACACCAAAAAGGAAATCCAACGTCAACAAATCCTATTGCATCAATTTTTGCATGGACACGGGGACTGGAATTCAGAGGTAGACTTGATGACAACCACGAATTAATTCATTTTGCCAATGCACTGGAAGAAGTATGTATTGAAACTGTTGAATCAGGAAAAATGACAAAAGATCTGGCATTAATTATACATGAAAAAGATTTAAAACAGGAGCATTATCTTTCCACAGAAGAATTTTTAGGAGCCCTGGATGAAAACCTGAAAATAAAATTGGGTAATTAATCAATGAATAAAATTCAAATCATAAATGGATTGCTTCAGGTTCCCGATAAACCGGTAATACCTTATATTGAAGGGGATGGTATTGGTGCTGATATCACTGCACCTGCTCAAAATGTAATTGATGCCGCAGTAAAAAAAGCATATGGTGAAAATAGAAAAATTAACTGGAAGGAGGTTTTGGCCGGAGAAAAGGCATTTCAAAAAACAGGAAGTTATCTCCCCGATGAGACAATAGATGCATTCAGGGAGTATCTGGTTGGAATAAAGGGACCACTTCAAACACCAGTAGGTGAGGGAATCCGATCACTCAATGTTGCATTGCGCCAGATTCTCGACTTATATGTCTGTTTACGGCCGGTAAGATGGTTCAAAGGAGTACCTTCCCCCATCCGCTATCCCTCTCTTGTAGATGTTCATATTTTCCGTGAAAATACTGAGGACATTTATGCAGGAATTGAATATATGGCAGGAGAAGCAGATGCAAAAAAACTAAGAGATTTTCTGGTTGGGGAAATGAAAGTGGATAAAATCCGTTTTCCGGAGTCTTCCTCATTTGGAATAAAACCCATATCTAAAGAAGGCTCTGAAAGACTTATAAGAGCAGCTATTGCGTATGCTATCCAAAGAAAACTGCCCTCTGTAACTTTAGTTCACAAAGGCAATATAATGAAATTTACAGAAGGCTCTTTTAAGCAATGGGGATACGATTTAGCAGAAAACGAATTTGGAGATGCTGTATTTTCATGGCGTCTGTTTGAAAAAATAAAAAAAGAAAAGAGCAGAAAAGATGCAGAAAGAGCAATGGAAGAAGCTCAGAAAGAGGGAAAGGTAATAATTAAAGATGTTATAACTGATGCATTTTTACAGGAATCGTTGTTAAAACCATACAATTATTCCGTAATAGCCACTATGAACCTGAACGGAGATTATATTTCCGATCAACTGGCTGCTATGGTTGGAGGAATTGGTATTGCTCCGGGTGCAAACATTAATTCAATTAGTGGATATGCCATTTTTGAAGCTACCCATGGCACAGCCCCTGATATTGCAGGCAAAGGAAAAGCAAATCCCTCATCACTCATCCTTTCGGCAGTTATGATGCTGGAATACATGCAATGGTATGAAGCTGCAGAACACGTTTATGATGCTATGGAGCATGTATTTGCTAAACGTAGAGTTACTTCTGATTTATATGCACAGATGGAAGGAGCAAAATTATTATCAACTACAGCTTTTGCCGATGAAATAATCAGAAACATTCATTGACAGAAATAAATAAATAAATCAAAAAAATAACAGATGGAATACATTAAGTATCGTTTTTTTCAAAAAGCAAGTCAATGCTCAAAAGAATTTCAACGCATTAAAAAAGATCATGCCGATGACGTGATTGCACAGGTAACTTTAGGGCAGGTATTTTCTGGAATGAAAGGCATTCCATTACTGGTAACCGACACCTCAAAGCTGGACCCGAATGAGGGCATCCGGTTCAAAGGGTATTCGATACCTGAGATTCGTGCTAAACTACCCAAACTTTCCTCAGAAGGTGAACCACTTCCTGAAGGTCTTTTCTATCTCATGCTGATTGGGGAAATACCAACCCATGATGATGTAACCAACCTGTCGAAAGATTTTGCCACACGTGCACATGTGCCACAGCACGTTTTTGATGTCATTGATGCCTTACCAAAAAATTCTCGTCCGATGACTCAGTTCAGTGCTGCCATCATAGCAATGGCTACCGAATCTATATTTCAGAAGGCATACCGCGCAGGGGTTAATAAAAAATATTACTGGGATTCAACCTATGAAGATGTAATGAATCTCATTGCAAGGTTACCGCATATTGCTGCCTATATATATCGCCGTAATTTCCATAATGACCAACATATTGAGCCAAATCCACGGCTTGACTGGGCAGGAAATCTGGCACATATGATGGGATTCGATTCAGAAGATATCCGCCGGCTGTTTCGATTGTACATGGTGATCCATGCTGATCACGAGGGCGGTAATGTTTCAGCACATACTGCACACCTGGTAGGATCAGCACTTAGTAATCCTTATTATTCATATGCTGCTGCCATGACCGGTCTTGCAGGACCCCTGCACGGTTTTGCAAACCAGGATGTAATCCATTGGATGTTCCAGATGATGGAGGATTTGGATACAGATTCACCTTCCGACGAACAGGTTGCAGCTTATATTAAACAAACCCTCGAAGAAGGCCGTGTCATCCCGGGATACGGACATGCAGTACTGAGAAAAACCGATCCCAGGTTTACAGCCCAGCAGGAATTTGCTGAAAAATACATAAAAGATGATCCAATGATAAACCTGGTAAACCAACTAT
>JBEPWX010000279.1:0-5189 GCA_041642235.1 Mariniphaga sp. | reverse complement strand
ATACGCTTCGAAGAAAAGAAGCACCAAACACCCAAAACATGATGTCTTTCGCAGTAAACAAGCCCCGGAATTTCATTAAAATATATGAATCAAATAATCCTGAATGGGTTGATCACTGGCGATATAATCATGATACGGACATCGTTCTTGATAAACCCGCAGAAACAGTATTCGTCAAATATATCGGAAATCCGGGTGTAAGTGTAATTAGAGCTTGTTTACATTTAATACCCAAACAACCTGTCAGCTCGTCAATCAAAATTACTCACGGCTATAAAGTTAACGAAAAAGATCAGGAAAAAACAGTTCAGTTCACAAATTCAAGCGAATATGCTATTACATGTAAAGATGATGTTGAAAATACATTTATTAAAATAGAGGCAATCAACAGTTAAAAGGCATTTTATATCATTTACTTTTTAATGAATTTAAATGAATTTAAAAATCGGGATTGAATTCCACTGAATGTATTAATCCCGAAATTCCTATTCTCCTGATTACTGTCATATCTGCTCACTTTATCGATGCTATAAACTTTTAAAAAGTAAACAGCCGGTTTCAAATGCCCTACATGAATAACTGTCTCTTTTCCTGCAACTATGCTGTTTTGCACTACTTTCCCATTAGAATCAAAAAGCTGAAAGAAATACTTTGAACTGTTATATTCATTAACTTTCAATATAAGATTGTCAGTAGCCGGATTTGGATAAATCTGACAGGCCAGATTTTCATTCTCACTCATTCTGATTCCTGATATCTCATCTGCAAACTCGTACGCACCAATATCGGGAACATCATCAACAGGCCTTTCTTCAGTCGATTGATGTTTCACATAATGATAGAGTACATTATGCGCAGGAAGAACATCCGGATGAAGCGATGTTCCTGCATCAATGCATGCTGATTCCGGTGACAGCCTAAAATCCATTTCAGCCATATTTACAAACCCAGGTGATTGTCCCACAACCGTATTTTCAGCCGTTATATCTGTATATGCTGACTCAGTAGCATCTATACCGACTTTCCAATCCGATACCAACCAGTTATTTTTGAGTTCAAAAATTCCATTGTTTCTTCCACCGGATTTTAGAAAAGCATTATTGCTGGTGAAATAAAAAATATTATTATGAGCAATCAGTTTCTGACTGGTAGTTTCAAGCTGAAAAATGTATTGATTTGGGCTCTGTGGCCTCATATTTAAAACTGTATTGTTGAAAAAATAAAGGGTACCCTTTCTGTATATGCTGGTATCCCCGCTGTCGCCCCCGTAATGAACCACCGAAGAGTTGGTGCCTTGCCCATTGTCCACTATAATATTACCATAAATATGCGTCTCATGGTAGGAGGGCAAACTAACAAAATCACTTCCATCGACCAGGTCAAAAGCACGATTTCCTCCCTCAATAAAGTTGTACCTTATAACTTCCCCGGCACCCCGGGTTTTGATATTATTCCCAATACTTGTACTTCCCTCTTTTAGAGGCCCAAAATAATTAAATTGAAAGAGCAAGCCATTGCCCGCCATATATACACCATGTTCATAGATACTGTTTAATACACCATTATTATAGAGATAATTTCTTTCAACAACTACATTTTCAGAACCATGGGCAGTAAAGAGACCATTTCCGCAATCTGTAAGTATATTATTTCGGATAATTATATTCTCTCCATATTCCACATAAATGGATGAAGCATTTTTTGAATATGTTTTTTCTGTACCGCGGTCAAAATAAGTATAATCCTCATGGGCACTGCGAATTTCAAGGTTTTCAATGATTAGATTTCCCACTCCCCCTTGCCCCTGGCTTCCGGAAAATCTTGCACCACCAACTTTAACCACACAACGGTTATCGTTCCAGAAGCTGTATTCCGTCACTATGGTTGCCCCATTTCCATCAATAACAGGAAGCTGGCCTTCGGGTCCCGCGACACCGCTTATTGTTATAGGCGCTTCTTCGGTTCCCATACGGGAAAGTGCAAACTTTTCCTTATAAGGTTCCTCTCTCCAAAATATTAAAACCTTATCTCCAGGCATCAGTCCTCCCCAGGGAACCTGATGAAGAGAAGTATACTCCTTTTCCGGTCCTACTTCATAAACCACGCCTTCTTTGAGAGAAGCGATATTAAAATCATCATTAGTACCGGCATACACTTTCCCGGTCAGCTGATGAAATATACCAACCATTCCCAATACCCATAAAATTGCTATTTGTATTAAATAAATCATATTTATAAACGAATTAATTCTATCCGCCACTGAAGTTCTAAGATACTCCTATATATATAACTTGCAGTCTACAGGTGTACTTATTTTTTAGTTCATTGCCTCTCGTATGCACCAACATCAATATTACCATCCTGTGGCCGTTTGACGCCAGACTGATGTTTCACATACTGATAAAGCACATTATGTTGGGGAAGAACATTTGAATTTAGGGATGTTCCTGCATTGATACAATCTGAGCCTGCCTTTAATCGAAAATCCAGATCATCAATATTGACAAAACCAGGCGATTCCCCTTCAATCATCCCGTGAACTGAAACTTCCCTTTCAGACGAAACATTTTCATCCCTGCCTAATTTCCAATGGGATACAATCCAGTTATTATGCAATTCAAATGTACCATTGCTGCTACCTTTCAGGTATGCATTATCACTTGTAAAATAAAAAATATTATTACGGGCATCTACTTTTTGTTCCATTCTATCCAGTTGAAATATTGCCTGATTAGCATCCCGCGGCCTCATGTTAACAAGAGTATTATTAAAGAAATAAAGTGTACCCCTTCTGTACCTGTCATAATTTCCACTATCACCGCCATAGTGAACCATAGCAGGATTGGTACCTTGGCCGGTATCAACAATAATATTTCCGTACACATGCGTCTCATGATAAGAAGGATTATCTGCAAACCTGCCACCATCAACAAGATCCAATGCCCGGTTTCCTCCCTCAATAAAATTATATCTTATAATTTCACCAGCTCCCCGTGTTTTTATATTATTTCCTATACTCCTGCTTCCTGTTTTTAGAGGACCAAAATAATTAAACTGGAATATCATACCATTGCCGGCCATGTATACATTGTGTTCATATATACTGTTTAGAACACCATTGTTGTATAAATAATTTCCTTCAACCAACACATTGCTGGAATTGCTTGCCGAAAAAAGACCATTTCCACAATCGGTAAGAATATTGTTACGAATAATTATATTGTCAGCATATTCTACGTAGATGGTAGTTGCATTTTTCGAATGTTTCTTTTCAGTTCCCCGGTCAAAATAAGTATAATCCTCATGAGCACTTCGAATTTCGAGGTTTTCAATAATAAGATAACCAACACCTCCAACTCCCTGGCTTCCATCAAATCTTGCTCCGCCAACTTTTATAACGCAGCGGTTATCATTTGGAAAGCTATATTCCGGAACAACAGTTGCTCCATTTCCATCAATTACAGGAAGCTGCCCATCAGGCCCCGGAACGCCACTAACAGTAATAGGGGCATCTTCAGTTCCCATACGCGAAAGAGCAAATTTTTCCTTATAGGGTTCCTTCCTCCAATAAATCCGAACGACATCTCCCGGCATTAATTTTCCCCAGGGAACCTGATGAAGTGAATTAAATTCCTTTTCTGGTCCGACTTCGTATTCAACTCCCATAGAGATTGATTCCACGTTTTTAATCCTGTCAGATTCAGGCAGAAACTCTTTTAGCGGTTGAAAAAGAAATACAACTAGTCCTGTTAGTAAAAGTCCGGTTAATTTCATCTTTTTATTTTTATTGAATTTATCTTTTGAATTATACTATATTTTTAAACTTCAGCTAATCTGATTTTAAAAACCATAGTTTCTGGAAAATTAAATATCAAAAAATAAGAGCCTGCTTTAAATCAGGCTCTTATTGCCTTTAGGTTTTATCTGGCAAATGAGAAAAATAGTTATTACCTGCGTATCACCTTATACTGTCCCAGTAACCGGGAATCCCTGGTGAGCACAACAATGTACATTCCCGACGGCTGGTTGGCAAGTGAAATCGTTTCAAGGCTACTGTCGGATTTTTTATCCTTGATCAATACCCCCAACGGATTAAATACCTGAATGCGAACATCATTTTCCAATCCCATAACGTTCACTATTCCGGTTGTTGGATTGGGATATAGCTGAATGTTACCTTCTGAAGGCTTCTCTGCCAGAGTTGCAAAATCAATTTCATACATAACAATCATTTTACCATCTGCTGAAGTAACCTTTACCATATCTCCCTCATTGAGATCATCAGTGGCTTTTTCATTTCCTTCGGCATCCACAACTTCAACTATTGCCCCCATTGCAGGAGATACATTAGAAAAAAATTCATTTACAAGTGTACTACCCGTAGGACCTGCGATGTTATAATTAACCTGATCAACGGAATAGGTATCCGACAAGATGTAAGCAAGATAAGGGGAACCCAAAATATATTGCGTTCTTAACATTGACAAATGATAAACCCGGGTTACCAATCCATTGGCGGAAGTCACAACCACCTTATCATCCTGCCTAATACTCCCGTCTGTTCTTATATGCCCCATTTTATCAACCAGCTTTACAGTTGCACCCGTTGAGGGAACTAAATAGGAAAGAAAGGTTTGCACATTGGTTCCACGGGGAATAAAATTAATAAGATTGGAACTTTGAGTTACAGTATACATATCAGAAAGAATAAATGCATCATTCTCAGAAGAAATGGGAAGCAATTGATAAACAATACGTGTCAGGCCGTCTTCTGCCAATACATCAAGATAAATACCTGAATTTACGGTTACGTCTACGTATACAGTATCAAAATTCAGCATTTTGGTTGGAACATATGCCCCTGCGCTGTTTATAACGTTCAATGTTGCCCCTGCCGGAAGCGTAATGTTGTTTAAGACTGTTATTAAACGGGTTCCATATTCAAATCCTGAAACGGTTCCCGATCCTGCAACAACCGATTCTTCCCCAACAACAGGCTGATCTTCGATTGATATTTGATACAAGGATGAAGTCAATACCGCATCATCGCTTAACCCGTCATCGGTAACTTCCAGAATATACTGGGAGAAATTGGTACTATCGGCTGACATAACCAGCAACATGTCTTCATTAGCAAGCACATCATCTCCTTCAAGGACTGATTCATCAGTCTTTCCCATGCGATATGT